>CALXZI010000010.1 GCA_944393205.1 uncultured Alphaproteobacteria bacterium
GGTCTACTCCCCTCCTTGATGACTTCGGCTCGTCTCGGTCGCTGCCGCTTCCCTTACTTGCCGGTCATCTTCGGGCGCTTTGGCCTTAATTTTGCCTAAACATACACAAAGGAATTGATAAAATCAACTCTTTTTTTGTGTTTTTTTAAACTTTTTGTGAAACACTGTATAATCAGGGTTGTGGATAGTTATTTATCTGTTTAAAATAAACCAAAAGTTTCTATAATAAACTTTAATATTGGATAGAATAATCAGGATTTACATTATGCAGGATGAGAACAAAAATATTCCGGATTTCTTAAAAAACAGCGCCTCTCAAAGCGAGAATATTACCGAAACCAAAGTATCGGCAGAAAAAAGTCCTTTAAAAAAAATTTTTGCAGGACTTTCCACTCTTTGGATTGGTTTGATCATCGCCTATATTCAGTTTTTTTTAGGCTGGGGCAGTCTGTCCGCGCTTATGCCTAGTGAATTTATCGGATTTTTAGCCGCAGCATTCCTTTCTTTGGCCGTTCTTTTGCTTATTACAGCTATTATTTTTCGGATTTCACAAAATGCAAATCAATCTGTTCTGGCCGAAAAAGCTTTAAACAAAATACTCGGTTCGCAAAATAACAATCTTTTAACCGGTATGATTACGCAATCTTTGCAAAAACAAATTCAGGATTTAAATAACGCCGCCGCGCAAATGGCACAACAAACCGCGGCGTTGAAACAAACTTTGGAAATTAAAGCAGAAGATTTTACCAAAATCAGCGACACATTAACCTCTTGTTTTTCAGTTAATTTAACAAAGCTTGATGAAAGCACGACACAACTGGTCGCACAATGTCAGGCGGCTTCGGAAACGGCGGAAAAATCAGTCTCACAGTTTTCCGCACAAAGTGAATTTTTGCGCAATGACGCTAAAGCGTTAATAGATGACTTAAATCCACTCATTAATGAAACTTTGGCAACAGCCGAACATTTAAAGACGATGACACAAGAAAACCGTCGGGAAATGGAACAAGCCAATGCCGACATGGCTGAATTTGCCCAAAAGCATAAAAAAAATTTGGAAGAAACGTCTAATTTGCTTAAAGATAGCAATGCTCGGTTGGAAAAAACCCTGTTACAGACAGCAGACAACTGCGAAGAGATATATAAACGGCTTGATACAGGAATTTCACACATTGAGAACAGTCTTAATACCCACAAACAACTGGCCGCCGAGCAATCCGCCCTTTTGGATAAAAATTCGGCTTATTTGGATGGCAAATTGGGCGAATACGGACGCTTAATCAGTATGGAAGTTGAGGCTATGATTGAAAGATCCTCTTCTTTGGATACAAATGTCAAGAATCAACTGAACACTTTAAACACCGCCAGAGAAAGCATTGATAAAATTCTTAACGGTGCTAATAGCTCTTTGGAGCAAAAATCAGCTCGCGCCATTAAAAATATTGAAAAAATTATTACCGGATTGGACGGTGAATTATCCAAGTTAAATGAATTTATCAAAAAAACCGAAAGTAAAAACGACGAAGTACAGTCAACGGCCGAAAAAATTACCCGTAAAATCGGAGATATCAGCGCTGATTTAGGTAAAAAGGTTGATGATTTACAAACGCGTGCGGTTGAAGCCATAGACAAGTTTAACGAAGTCAGCGGCGTGGTACAAAAAAACACTTCGCAATTGTCTGAAACAGCAAACGTAATTGTCATTAAAGGCAAAGAGGGTGCTAAATCTCTAGAAAAACAAAAAGACGACATCCTATTGGCTGTTGAAGCTTTGGAAAATGTCAAAAAACGAGTTGCCGAAATTGGGCAAGCCTTGAAAAAAACTTCCGGTGATACTGATGAAATATTTACAAATTATCGGCAGCAAATCGGCGATTTCGGAAGTCTTATCAGCCGACAGGTGGAACTTTTAAACGAAAGTCAAGAACAATCAGAACAGCGCTTGTTTTCGCTTAAACGTAAATACAAAGAATTAAGCGTGGATAATTTTATTGAAGAATCCTCGGGACTTATTCAAAGTTTGGAAAACATTTCCGTTGATATCAACCGTCTGTTCAATAAAAACGATGACGATGATTTGTGGAAGAAATTTTATGGCGGAGACCATGCCGTTTTTGCCCGCCATGTGGTAAAAAACCTAAATCGCAAACAAATCGTCAAAATCCGTGAAGAATATGAAAAGAATGAAAATTTCCGACAACTGACCGATCGTTACATTCGTGAGTTTGAGGAACTGCTTGAGGCTGCTCGCGGTTGTGAACGGCCGGAAATTTTGCTTTCCATTTTTTCCAACGCCGATGTCGGTAAAATATACTATGTTTTAGCGCGGGCATTGGATCGTTTGAATTAACAAAATTCGGAACCGCAAAATATGGTTTTGTTCAATAAATTACCCAGCAATGTTTTTTTAGCACCAATGGCCGGCATCACTGACCGACCAACACGGCAAATTGTTTATGACAAAAGCGATGGCCATGTAACGCTGGTTTCGGAAATGGTGGCCATCAATGCTTTATCTCGTAAAAATGCCAAAACTTATCGTATTGCAGATGTGCGGGCAGAAAAACATCCCGTCATTGTGCAGCTTGTGGGTACCGATCCGGCAATGTTTGCTGACGCGGCGCAACTAGCGGCAGAACTTGGCGCAAGCGGCATTGACATCAACATGGGATGTCCGGTTCGGAAAATCACAACCAGCGGTGCAGGTTCGGCGTTAATGAAAAATCCGCAGTTGGCTGCGGATATTATTCGTTCGGTGGTTGACGCGGTTAAGCTTGGCGTCAGTGTTAAATTTCGTAAAGGTTGGGATAATAACAATATCAATGCCGTTGAATTCGCAAAAATGTGCGAAGCAAACGGTGCGGCTTTTGTTACCATTCACGGCCGAACCAAAGCGCAGGGATATTCCGGTACGGCGGATTGGCAGATTATCGCCGATGTAAAGAAAACGCTTAAAATTCCGGTGGTTGGAAACGGTGATGTTTTTTCCCCAGAAACAGCCAAACAAATGTTGGAACAAACCGGCGCCGATGGCGTGATGGTCGGCCGTGCAGCCTTGGGGGCTCCGTGGCTTCCGGGGCAGATTGATGCGGTTGTGCGCGGTCAGAAACCGACTTTTCCGACAATTGCCGAAATCAAGCATACTTTACAAAAACACATTGCTTTACTTAAAGATTATTATGGGGAAAAATTAGCGTTGGCATTGTCGCGAAAATATGTTTGTTGGTATTCCAAAAATCTTTATGATGCCAAACGTTTTCGGGAAAACTATATGAAAATAAACGATTACCAAACTGCTTTGGATGAAATTGAAAAATATTTCAGACAAAATAAAGAAAGGACAGAATAAATGAAGATTATCGTCGGCGGCGCCGGAAGCGTCGGAAGAAGCATTATCGGTTATTTAAGCCGCGGAAACAATGATATCGTGGTGGTTGATACTGACGCCGAGCGGTTAAGTGAAATCGCACGGGAATTTGATGTCCAACCGGTAACCGGCTCAATTTCGCACCCGAACATACAAGAAAAAATCAACGCAGAAAAGGCTGATATTTTAATTGCCGCTACTGATAACGACGAAGTGAACATGGTGGCTTGCGAAGTTGGATATTCTTTATTCAACATTCCTAAAAAAATTGCCCGTATAGATTCAGAAGAATTTTTAAGTCCAGTTTGGAATACGCTTTATAATGAAAAAAGCCTGCCGATTGATTTGGTTATTTCACCCAACGCCGATATTGCCGAAGCTATTTTAAGGATTGTTGACTTTCCGGGAAGTCAGGAGGTTTTTCCGTTGGCCGATGAACAGCTATATCTTATCAGTTTTAGATGTCCAGAAAGCTGCCAGTTGTTTAATTTCAACATTTCTGAAATTTATGATAACTTTAAGGATATTAAGTTTTTGATTTTGCAGATTTTGCGCGACGGGCAGAATTTTTATCCCAAACCTGACGAATCTGTTCGCTACGGCGATGAAATCTATTTGATGGCCGCCAAAAATGATTTGTATGATTTACTACACGCATTCGGAATTGACCAAAAAATCAATGAGAGAATCGTGATTTTCGGCGGAAATTCTATTGCCCATAATATTGCCAAAACATTTGACGATAATGATAATATTTTAAGCTGCAAAATTATTACCAATGATGCTAAAGAAGCTCAAAATCTGGCTATAAGTCTGGATAAGGCTGATGTTATTCAAGGCGAGATGATGAGCGATATTATCTTAAAAGACGCCGGTATAGACATTGCCGATGTGACCATTGCCGTCACAACGCAAGATAAAGATAATTTATTGGCTTCTCTTCTAGCCAAACATAACAATGTCGGTTCAACGATATCTCTTGTAAACTCACGCGCTTATGATAATTTGATAGACAATATCGGTGATAACATTATTGTTGATAGATCTTCGGTAACCATCTCCAAGATTTTGCAAGATATTCGTAAGGCAAACCTGCATAACGCTTATTCTTTAGGTCGCGGGTTCGGAGAAATCTGGGAGGTTAAAATCAGTGAAGAAAACCCGCTCATCGGCAAAAAAGTTTCAGAGCTCGCCTTGCCTGAACGATGCCGAATTGCGGTTTTGTTGCGTGGTGACGAAATATATTGGTCGCCAAACGCCGAAGCTATTGCAGCAGGCGATGTCTTTATTATGTTTGTAACACCAGCAGGAATTAAAAAAATGGAACAACTCTTAAGTTACTAACTCTTGACGATTGGAAAAAAATCAGGTATTATGGAATGTATAGAGATCTTTATATTGGGAGAATTATCATGAAAAAACTGTCTGCCCTTTGCTTTGCTTTAGCTGTCTTTTTTTACACTACAGCAGCATATAGCCGTATTTGCTTTTTAGGTGATACGGACTGTCAAGCCGGCATATTTAAAGCTACCGATAACGTCCCCTGCTCTTCCCAAAATAGCAGTTGGATTCATGAAAGCGATATGTGCCGCGGCTTGGAATATGGTTCACCGGTTTGTAACGATTCAACCGGTAACTATTATGCCGAATCGTATTGTCCTAGCGGATATACGGATATATCGGAAATAGATGATTCAAAATACGTCTGCGGCGGTTCTTTGTTGTGCAACAAGTGTTGCGCCAATGAAGATATTATGTGCTCGCCCAGCAAGTACAGCATCTGTTCAAACAATTCAACCGGCGTTATCGGCGGTGAAGATTCTATGTGCGAGGATAAAGAAGGCATTAAGTACACCAGATGCCAATGCGATAAAAGTGTTTATCCGACACAGTGCACCGGCGCAGGTTTAACCGGTGATTACTCATCAAGCTGTACAGATGACAGTGGTCAAATCTGGTTTAAAACTTGCTCCTGTAAATCAGGATGGATGAGAGCGTCTTCTGCTGACATCAAATGTTCTGCAGAATGCGACGGTCATTGCAGTTTGGGTGAACAAACATTAATCCCCGGAACTTTGGAATATTGCTGGACAGGTTCGGAATGTAAATACGATCCCAACGACCCAGATAATCCTAATTACGAAGATGATGAGGAGGTTTGTCTCGTGGTGTACCAGAGCGACTTTGATAAATTCTGGGGTGGTTATGACGTAAACGGCAAATGTAACAACTTGACGGTTGATTGCGCCTCTTTGGGTTATACAACCGGAACGGCCGGTACCGGCGTGAAATGTGCCGACGGCACCGAGCCTTATCGTTGCCCGTTTGACCACAGCATTGTCTACTGCGAATTTAATATTGAAGGCGCGTGTGATTTTATTACAAAAGAAGATTGCGAACTCAATTACTTCGGTTCTGTCTGCGAACGCGGAGCTGATAAGTGTTTCAAGCCTTCGGCTTGTAAGACAAATTACAGCAAAAATGCCGACTCTTGCGCCAACGGCGTGGCCGGTAAGTGGACTTTAGGCGAATCTGATAATTATGGTTGTGCAATTTGTCAATGCGAAACGACCTGTGCTGACACGCTTCGTATTCTGCCCGCCAATGCAGATCCTGTCTATGAAAAATGCTCGGCTTGTAATGAAACGGTTGATATTATGGTAGACTTTACCTGTAAAGCCGGTTACATTAAGAGCGATGATGGCACCACCTGCGTTGAAGACTGCGGTGATGAGTTCAAGTTGGATAAATGTCCGACAAACAGCTTGTGCGAACAGTGCTTGAGCGGTAAAAAGCTTAAATATAAAGCCATTGGTTGTAAAGACGGTTTTGCAAAAACCTCTTTGGGTTGCGGCTTGTTCGGCGCCAACGCTTGGACAATCGGCACGAAAGATGACAACGGCTGCGGCGCTTGCGTACCGTATGATTGCGGTAGCGACTACAGCGCAACGGCGACTTGTCCGTCTAACTACTATGGTCAAAAGCAAACACAGTTGTGCCTGACTTGCTATTCCGGTCAAGACATAATGATGAAAGTCTACAAGGACTGTTTTGATGCCGGTTATGAGTATGACTGCGGTTCTTACTGCTCTAACACAAACGAGACCGGTATTTACGGAGAAACCAGATGTACTAGCAACCCAAATGACTATGATATAGGTGGAACCGTAACTCCGGGTACTGGTGGCGGCGGTGCTCCGTGCGCAAATGTATGTAACCCGCCCAACCAGAACAGTTGTGAATGCAAAAAGTGCCAGAGACCGAACTATTGTATTAACGGTCCCGGTGCCGGCGGCATGGATCCGACGTGCTGTCAGATGAATGAAAGTGAAGATTCAGTAAATACTAATCCGAGTATTTATCGCTAGTGAAAGTCGGATGATAAAAAAAGCGCTCCGTGGTTTTATCGGAGCGTTTTTTGTATGGTTCAAAAACAATATCCCCTGCCACTCAAGACGAAGACGCTTTAATGCGTCTTTTTTTATAAATCAATAAGTTAACCGAATCCGTGTGAGATGTCATCAAAGAGGCTGTTTCCCGCTTGTTACACGGACAAACCCAAACGAAATTCTTTATTTTACAAGCATTTAATGTGGTTGGAATCTTATAGCCTTTGGGGATAATTTAAGATTCCAAGGTAATATATTTTGGTGGAATTATACCGCCTTTGATGACAATCAGATAGTATGGAACGACAGAAAAGCGTAAGCCTAATTTTTCATCGCAAACAGACCAATCTACTGGTGAAGTGTCAATATCGTTAATTGAAGCCAATTTTACCATATGTTCATCAACGTCTTGAGGTAAATCTTTATTCATGTTGGAGCGGAGTGCCGGAGAAACATAAACAGCTTCAATTAATCCGTCTTTTTGTAGAGCATCTAAATCAATAGAGAACAAGTCAGCGTTCTCAATAAAAGGTTTGAACATATTGATGCTTTTTTCAGTCCATTGAATGGGTTCGGAAAAACCTCTGATTGCACGGCTGCGCCCTTCAAAACAATTTTCCATCCAGTTGACAATTCCGGCATGCGTTGTTTCGCCGCCGGTACGCTTGTAGTAATACCCTAAATCAGCATTAGGATTTTTTGCAAACGACAATATCCCCTCAGTCAGAGCTGTATTTCCTTTGGTAATATAGTGGTAAAGTTTTGTCATATTGATTTCTTTCAAATTTTTACGCATAATAGCATATTCTTCAGATAAATGGAATAATAAAAGTCCGTGTATTATCCTATATCCCCCGCCAAAACAGGTATATGCAGACAGACAAACCCTGCTGCAAGACTTATGAAGCCTTATATCCGGACAAATGAAAGTCCGGAACTCTTGATACCGTTTGCGTAAGCTTGTGGAAGTTTATAAACGTTAAACATCTATACAGCCAAGTTTGATATATAACTTTGACTAAAGAAACAGCTGATAAACAATTGTTTGGAGGGCTGATTTCGCAAGACTTTTTTTATCTTTTGTTGATGCTGATTATGCAAAATCCTGCTCGTTATAAAAGAAATCATAAAGTTTGGCAAAAACCAGATTTAGATATATAAAGAATATGGAATAAAACCCTACCGATAACCAACCGTGGCAGCCTAAATATTTATCCATTTCATAAATAGCAAGGGAAGGCAGATTTAATACTATCATAATCCAGACAAAGCGCCAATAATTTCCTTCCGTTTTATGAAAAGCTTTGCGCATAGAGCCATTTAATCCCTGCAAAGACGATATCCACGCAAAATATGGTCGGCAGATAATTAAAGGTGATATTATTAATAAAACCGCCGATAAAATAATCTGATTTATGATGTTGGCTTCAGCATTTTGCAGAGCTTGCATATATTTTTCAAAAAACAATAAATATTTTTCATTAAATCCCATAAATAACGGTAGATAAGGTAATATTATCAGTAAAAAAGCTGCCAGAACCGTAATAAAGAATATTTTGGTAGATGGTACAATACTACCGAAAATATCTATCGTCAGGAAATAAGGCTTTTTCTTAAAATAAAACCGAAAAAAACCACACCAGTAAACATAATAGCATAACAACCACACAATACTTAATGGATTTGACAACCCTCCGGGAATAAGAGCAAAAGCTCCCAGAATAACAAAATTCGCCAACCAAAAGCATCGCAACACCGGCTGACTTGTATGTAAATGCGCCAGCGCTGCTTTAAATATTTTTTCTATCGGAATATTTTTGATTTCTTCGGCCATAATTTTTGCCTTATGAAGCTTCCGTATCCTCCTCAAACGTATCGTTTTCAGCCGCATTCGGATCATAGTCTATACCCAATTTGGATAAAACATCATCATTAATATCCTCGCGTTGGGCAACAACCCAATCCGGAACATAAGGCGAAGGTTTTAAAGCCGCTAATTTACGCATATTTTTATCCATATACCAACGCGGCGAATCCGCCATAATCGGCCTATCAATATAGCTTTGCATTAAAACAACCTGTTTTAACATCGGCAAACTCAATAACTGCGTTGTACTGATAACTGAAACGCCTTGCAACTGATAACTGACGTTTTTGGCGAAAGGATTGGAACCTTTACCCAAACCGCCTTCGTTTTTTGAATAAGAAGTGGTTTGAACCGTACGATTACCAATCATCTTGGAGAAACGTTGCGCCGTTACTTCGTTGTTTTGCGAAAGAATGATTTTACACGCTGTTGTAGAAATAACCGTCTCCAAGTCATCTTTGCCATATTTACCTGAAATCTGGCCCAAATCTTGTCCAATAAGTAAATATGAAACCTTCTGTCCACGACCAACCGCCGGTCCGTCAATAACCGCCTTTAACTTCGGCATTTGCGGAAACTCGTCCAATACGAACAGACAGCCGAACGGTCCCATTTTGCCATCGGTTTTGTTGACATAGTTCGGCGGATTGGAAATTAGATACGAACTCATCAACTCAATAAACACGCTGGAAATCATACCTAAAGCGCGTGCATCGGTCTGGTTAATGGACAAGTATACCGAAATCGGTTTCCATTCACCTGTTACCGGATCTTTCATACCGCGCAAATCCTTAAAATGCAAATCCGAGAAACTGGTACGCGCTACCACGGCCGAGTTTTTGAAGATGTTGATACCGGCAAATGCCGTGGAAATAACCGAGCCTCGTTCTTTGTCCGGTTTGGCTGCCAAAGAGCTCAACTCTGTATAGCAACGTTGTGAATAGCCGTATTTGCGAGCTTCTTCCACTGCTTCGTCCAACAAATCGTGCATCGGGTCAGCCATCGCTGCCATCTGGTCACCTTCCGCCAAGCGGCGTCTGATGTCTTGCGCCTGTTTGATTTGAGCTTCAGTCAACCATTCCAAAATCATAGCAATACAAGATTCACGGCCTATCCATTTTTCCGGTAACAAATTCCATGTACCTATTGGTAGGTAGTTATCAATTGTGATTGTACCATTTTTCAAATCATTTAAGGCTTTGGGCACCATGGGGTCGCGCATATCATTGTAATAGCCTTCCAGTACTTTCTTATCTTCTTCATCAAGTTTGCCTTCGTAAATTCGGCCAATAAAATAGTCATTGGCTCGCGCCCGTTCGCATTTGGAGCAAATGAAGTGAATAAAACCGTTTAAAGCGGCACGACCGTTTTGTGACCAAATTGGGTCGGAACTCCCTTTAGGGTCTTCCACCAAAATGTTGCAAATAGAATCAACATACATATCACGTTCTGGTCCCATAGCCGGCAAAGCGTTCGGCGATAAAGGATTCCAACTTGGATAATAAACGCCTTCTGACGGTCGGTCTTCGGCACCCCAGTTAATAACAAAAACCGGTCCGACTTTAGCACGTGCGCCGGAAGTTTTGGTATCAAGTTCCGGTTTTGGGTCGTTAACAATCAGACTTAATGTCGGCGAATTAAAAATCGTCGGAATAACAACACCTGCTGTTTTACCAGTTCCCGGAGGCGCACAACAAAGTGTTGACAAAGTTTCTTTCAATAATAACATTTTTCCCTTAAACTTACCGACCACCTGACAAAAACCATCAAAACCCAACAACTCCATTTTGTTAATATCGCGCAAGGTTGCAATCCGCGCCGAACCATGAACATTGGATTGAAAACGATATGGGCAGCTCACGGCACCGACAATCAACCCTATCGGCAATGATAAAAAGGGTAAAATCGGCAACCAATGGCTAAGAGAAAAACCGTTGCTAACGGAAAGCTTTTGCATCCAGCTGTAATATTGACTAAACAAAAATGACGGTTTTTCCTGCACCGCCGCAAGAAACATCTTGACGCTGGCCATGGTTTTTTTAGAAATGCCATGTTCAATTAAAAATGCCAACGGCAGAGAAAAAACCGTTAGCAACAGGGTAATAACCAAGGTTATAATCATGGTAACAGCCATCCATTTGACAGCGTTATCATATTCTTCCCATTCTACACCTCTTTGCCGAAATGCCATTTTTACCCCCTTATAACATTTTTTAATTTATATTACGAATTTGTTTTTTCAGCGCATCAAGCTCATTTTTATTAAGTTTTTCATCCGCGTCTTCCACACTCTTGGAAAAGAGCTTGATTTCTTTTGGACTGCCGCGATTGATGCGCGTGACTTCCACGCCGAGTTCATCCCAAATTTCAAACATATCCTCTGCGTTTATAATATTCCCCATCTCAACAATAACAAAAGGTTTTATTTCAAAATCCACATTATTGTTGCTTTCAAGCCTGTCCTTTATTGCTTGAGCCGCCAAACCCACCTTGCGCACCGGTGATATACGATGGCTGCTTTCGGAAAACCATAAAGGCTCTTCATCATTAAAACGTTCTTCGTCGGCCAGCCAGTCGCCGGATTCCTTATCTACCAAACACAGGTAAATTTTGCCATCGGCAACGCCGGCAAAATCTATTAATGTATTTTTGACGCTTATGTTGGAAATAACATCATAGCCTTTTTGCATCAAGATATCAGCCACTGGATTGCCTTGGCGAACCACCGCTGTAGATACTTTTTCTTTTGTTGCTTTTTTATTATTTTGGCGACGCTCTTGTTTATTGTTTTCAGAGCGGCGTTCATCGCGACTTTCAGACGATTTATCCCCGCGGCGGTCTTTTTTGCGGCGATAATTGTCATCGTCTTCATCGTCATAAGAACGCCGACGCGGTTTGTAATCATCCTCATCATCTTCGTCTCGGCGACGATTGTTTTTATATTCGCGCTCATCACGCCGCGGCTTGCGAGAATAATCTTCATCATCTTCATCATCATCTTCAAATTCAAAACGTTTGTTTTGCGATGAACGGCTAGGTTTGGCAGATGTTTTATCCTCTTTTTTGTTTTTATTGCTGTCTATTTTGAAAATATCCGATTTTTCAAAGGAATCAAAATCCAAATCAAAATCATCATCTTCATCATCCAAATTAAACAAAGCATGACTAAACGTATCTGATGCCGCAGGCGTTTTATCTTTTGCAACAGTGGTATCAGCCGTAGAAACAGACGGCATCGGATGCGGCATCGGCGCGGGCGCAACCGGCGTCACGGCATCATCATAATCATAAATCGGCGCCCTAGGCCCTGCCGGACGAATCTCTTTATACGATTTCTTTTTGACAACTACCGGCTGTTTTGTCACGATTTTAATCGGTTTCCATAGATTTTTGATAAGAAGAACTGGATAAGATGCGGTTTTCCATATCAGATGTTCCCATGGTATAAGACTTAAAGCCACCCAGCCGGTTATCAACATCGGAATAAATGCTACAATAAGCAATATAAAAGCCCATTCTTTCGGCGTATCTATCACCCAACCGGAAGACCACAAATTCCATGCATGGAGCCAATGCGGCGGCCAAAATATATCAAAATGCCAGCTTTCAAGCATAATAACCCTTACGCCTTCCGTGAAGATAATGCTCCACAGGCATCCAACAAATATTATACGAGCCAATACCAGTAAGGGTTTCAATGTTTTCTCCCTGCTTTTAGAGAATATTATATTCCGTATTAGTTAACAACTCTTTATTGTTCCTTCTTTTTAATTATTTTTTCTGAAATATTCTGTCGCAGATAATCAGCTTCTTTTACTTTTTTATCTTGTTTTTTTTCTTGCTGAATACGCTCTTTGATAACATCTTCAATCGTTATTTTTTCGGCGACAGACATATTTTTAAGCACTATTTGATTGTTGGTCTGCTCATAACGTTTGATTTCCCGATTGGATATATATTCAATCGGCTTTAACAGCAACTTGAAATAATTCAACCGGCACAAAAACAACAATATAAAAAACCAAAAAAGCATCAAAAAAAATAAAGTGACAAAAAGCATATAATCAGAAATGCCTATAATCACACCGTTGCCGTTCCAAAAGCCTTTCATAACTTCCCATTGTTTTTTATAAAAAATGTCAAATTGCCATATTTTTACCATCAGCAAACGGGAAAAACATAAGAAAACCGGCGTCCAAATGCCGCCGATAATAATAAATTTAAATATTTTGAATATCTTTTTTAGCATTTATAATTTGCTACCTTCTTAAGATGATTATCTTTCGCTTGACCCGCCGCGGCCGAATGTGTTGGTGAAAATGTCGCGATTGCGCTTTTCTATACGGTTTTTGAATTTTTCAACTTCAGCTTTACGCGCGGAAGCATTGATCCTCCGATTTTTTATGGTCTCCAACTGATAAGTGTTCAACTCTTTTGTATATTCAAAGATTTTTTGCATACTCTGCGGTGAATTTTCTTTCATGGCCTCTTCATACAAGCCTGCTTTTGCCACAATCCTTTCTTTAGAATGCTCCTCTTTGAACATATCTTTATTATAAAGACTTCCGTCTTTGATTTTGTCTTTAATCATGCTTTTAATTTTGACAATATCTATACCTATTTTATTGGTTAGCTTGTTGTTAAATTTTCTTTCATCAAGTTCATTTTGCTGTAAAGCAATAACACCTTTAGCTTGTTCGGTCAGCTGTTTTAAGAAATTATTTTGTTGTTTACTTATATGATTTTGCGTAAACGTCTCCAAATCAGGCTTCGGATCCGGTAGCGCATTGTGTGTAGCTTCCGCTACCAGACGATTGTCTTCAGACATGACTGCTAAAGCTTTTAAGATATCTTTTTGCGTTTCTTGATATCTTGACGCAAACATTGCTTGCATTTGCGCATTCGTCGCCGGTTGGTTGTTTATATTCCATGCCGATTGATTTTTCATAAACTCATCCGTCATTTGCGCTGATGTCAATAGCATTGCTAGCTTGCCTGTGGCTTCTATGGTTTTGGTTCGGTTTTCCAGTTCTTGTGCCGCCGCATTAATAAATTTTTGCGCTTCAGACGGATTGGCTTCCAGTTTCTTAACAAACGGATCATCCGGACTAAAATGCTCCCAATGAGGGGTAGGATTGTTTACATTATCTTTTAATTCTTTCATCAAAGAATTGTATGATTCTCTTTTGGCTTTGCATTCCGCTCCCAAACCATTCATCATATTTCCGGCCATTTGCAGAAAATCTTGCGCCCGTTTTTGCGCCGCTTTTAGCCTTTCGTCTTTTAAAGCCTCTATTTTTTGTCGGCGGGCAACAGCACGTTTGACCGCCATATCGCAAGCCGTATCAACGACATCCAAGATTGCGGCCTCAACCCTATTAAACAACCAGCTAGCGCCACCCAAAAACCAATCTTCGTACATGTATTTGATAACATCTTCATCACGAAATTTATCATTGCTGGGCTCTCGCTTGTGCTTATGAGCATCGCCGTCTTGATTTTTCATATCGGCGACTTTTTTGTTATCTTGAAGTTTGCGCAATTGATTGGCTTGATCAACAGTTAAAGTTCCCTGATAAGCCTTGTCTTTTAATTGCTCAAGCGTTAATGTTTTTTGTGGCATTTGCTCTTTCCCCGTTTCAACCGTTAATGTTTTTCCATCTTGTTCTTTTCCCTCAACCTGAAGGGAGCGCCGATCCGTTATAATTGCATTAAGAATATCTTTGGCTTTTTGTCCTTGAAGATTTGCTTGTTTCGGATCTGCTCCGTAGCTATTATCACCTTTATACATTTTAGATAAAAAGGTTCTATAATCCGCAACATGAGCAAATAAAGGTTTCGCTTGTTCCGGTTTAAGCGCAGAATCTTGTTTGACGGCATCTAAAAAATTAATATTCTTAAAAGTTTGTGTGGCAAGAGTTTCGCCATTAAGCGCAAAACCTTTGTCTATCACTTCGGCCGTCGGCTTTTCAACAGACGGCAACAAGCCGTTTTCTTTCAACTGTTGCAGATTATCAAGCACTTGTTTGGTTGTTTGTAAAGAAGTTGCTGAACTTTCTACAAGAGTAAAAAGATTTTTTTCCATTTCATATTTTGACATCAAATCAGGAAGGGCTATCTTGGCTGTAAAATCTTTCCAACTTAAAATTTGCGGATTTTTTTCAATAATATCGGCAGCTTGTTGCTGATCTTCCGGCGACAAGTCTTTCTTTTGCAACAAATCAAAAAGTCTTTCCGAACTTTTTTGCATTTTTGTTTGCATAGCTCTTATATTCTTTTCTGCCATTTATTTTCTCCGCATTTTATTCTGAATGTATTTTAACATCAATTTTCTTTTTTGTCCAGAATGATTTTTGTGGCAAAATAATCATACTTTCAAATATTTTAAAAATCTTCCTAAACGGTGATTCTCACGAATGCCATCTTTGGGTGTAACCTTAAGCAGTCCGAAAAAACGCGGTTTTATTTTATCAACTTCTATCGGCGCATATACCGCCGGATTTTTAGTCAAAGCCTCAAAAGCGCCTTCAGTATCTTTGGCTGCGGTTTTAAAGTAATTGTTAATCAAACGGTCGGCATCTACCGGAAAGTTTTTTTTGCGTACAGCCTCAATGAACTTTAATTTACGCTCGCGACGACGCTGATATTCTTCGTATAATTCGCGCTCAATGCGGCGACGTTGGGCTTTCAAACGTTTTTCTTCATATGAAACTTCGCAATTTTCAATATCAATCAAAATTTCTACATATGAAATTATGGCAAGTTGAAGGTTTTGATCTGACAAGCCTTCGGCAAAGTTTAAAAATTCTTCATCGGTTGAATTGGGATTGAGTAGAGATAGTCTTTCGGGAAAAGCCTGCAACATCACATCCCAGCACAAAGAAGCATCATTAACAATCTTGCGGCCGGTGCTGGGTTTATAATTAGGCACCAACATTTCTGCCTTAAATACACAATCCGGCAGTGGAATTGCCCGAAGGGCGGCAATGGCCGTGATAGCATCAAGAAAATTAGCATAAGCCTGTGCCAATTCTTTTTCATCGTTATTTAAATTCAAAGCAGCCATTTCTTTGTGAATATTGCTTTTCTTTTCAGTTTCCGGCGGAAGTTTTTCTGCCGGAGACAAAATCTTGTCATCTTCCGCCTCTATACTGTCATTAATAAAACTATTTAATAATTGTTCAAATTCATCATCTTCCGTATCTTTTGCCGGCACGGGTTCCATATCATCCATAATCATATTGTTGATGTCCAGATTGGAATCAATTTGTTCATCTTGTTCTTTATTTCTGTTCTTTTTGACCATTTTTGCGCTCTTGTTCTTTTAGGATAACGACACCTTCATAACGGCCGTCGCCGGTGTTGATGATGTGTATTTTATCTTTGGTTGTCACATATAAACGTTGACCATCGCTTAACGTTGTAAAACCAGCTACAGACGAAGATTCTTCAAGATTAATGGTATAAAAATCAGCTTCTTGTTCTGACTTTAGCGTGATTTTTGTCAGGATTAAACAAGACACAAAAACCATAAAAAAAGTTAAAACAAAAACAATTATTTTGATAATTTTTAGTTTATCCATCAAAACAACCCTTGCATTTATACCTATATTCGTTAAAATTAAGGCAAAATATCTAACATTTACTTAATTTTACAAAATGAATGAACGAAATTGCAATACTTTTTTTACCGAACCGGTTGCTCCTTCGCAAAAAGGAATGCGTTTGGATAAATTTTTAAGCATTTTTTCGGAAAACCTTCCTGAAGATCAGCGCCTTTCACGCAATCAAATCCAAAAATTCATTAAAAACGGCTTTGTCACTTGCGAAGAGACTGAAATTTCCGATTGTTCTTTCAAGGTTAAAGAAAACGATGTTTACCAGCTACAAATTCCCGAACCCGAAGAAGCCGATCCAACCCCTGAAAACATTCCGCTTGACATTGTTTTTGAAGACAGCGACCTTTTGGTGGTCAACAAACCTGCCGGAATGACCGTTCATCCGGCACCAGGAGCTTATCACGGCACTTTGGTTAATGCTCTTTTATACCACTGTCGTGATAACTTATCCGGTATCGGCGGTGTTAAACGACCTGGAATTGTCCACCGGATTGATAAAGAAACCAGCGGTTTGCTGGTTGTGGCAAAGAATGACCTCGCTCATCAAGGACTTTCTGAACAATTTTTTGAACACAGCGTTGAACGTACATATTATGCTGTTGTTTATAATGTTCCAAGCCCTCTGTCCGGAACAATCGTCGGCAATATCGGACGATCCCGTTTTGACCGTAAAAAAATGGCATTGCTTAAAAACGGCGGCAAAAATGCCGTAACACATTATAAAACACTTGAAACATTCAATCATTCTGCAGCACTTGTACAATGTAATCTTGAAACCGGACGAACTCATCAAATACGCGTGCATTTATCAAGCATCGGCTGTGGGTTAATCGGTGATAAAATTTACAAACAAAGCCATAAAGCTTCTCTGAAATTTCCGACGGAAATCAAGCGCTTTTTAGATGTTTTTCCTCGGCAGGCTTTGCATGCGGCGACTCTTGGATTTATCCATCCGCGTAATGGCAAAAAAATGAAATTTGAGGTCGGTTTTCCGGAAGATTTTGGCGAGCTTGTTCGCATTCTACATAACTCATAATATGCTTTTTAGCTAAATTAAAACTTTTTGATATATTGCCGAAATTCTATCTTCTTCTTATGATTGCGTGGTCAATGTATAAGAAGGAGAAAGCCTATGGTTACTTCGCCTGCACTTATCGGACTAGAATTTTCGCCGGAATATAATTTAGCCAGATATCTCCAAGATATTCGTAAATTTCCGATTCTGGAACAAGATGAGGAATATAATTTGGCGGCGGAATATCAAAAAAATCATGATAAAAATATTGCTTATAAACTTGTCACATCGCATTTACGGTTGGTGGTTAAAGTGGTGACAAAATATAAAGGATACGGCTTGCCCGTTAGTGAAATGATATCCGAAGGAAATATCGGTTTATTGTATGCCGTTGAAAAGTTTGAACCGGAAAAAGGTTTTCGTTTTTCAACATATGCTTTATGGTGGATTAAAGCTTCGGTACAAAAATATATCTTAAACTCGTGGTCGTTGGTCAAATTAGGCACAACCTCCGCACAGAAAAAGTTGTTTTTCAACTTACGTAAAATCAAAAACCGGCTTAACCTGATTGATGATCGGGAAATGTCGCAACAGATCTTAAAACAAATCGCTCAATCTTTGGACGTCAGCGTGCAAGATGTCACAGATATGAACACGCGGCTAAAAGCTCATGACGGCTCGTTGAACACTGTTCTTGACAAGTCATCGGACAATGCTACCGAATGGATGGATTTTATTTCCGATAATAAACCCAATCAAGAAGAATGTTTGGCTCATAATGAAACTCTACGATACCGTCGCCGATTGTTTCATGAGGCCTTGAACGTCTTAAATCCACGCGAAAAAGATATTTTATTCAAACGCCGACTGGCGGAAAAAGCTGCGACTTTGGATGATTTGAGCCGCATTTATCATATCTCAAAAGAAAGGGTGCGGCAAATTGAACTAAATTCCATACGAAAAATAACTAAAGCCGTCGGAAATTTCCAATAATTATTTTACGTCCAGTTGAATAATCGTCTTTTCCTATTATTTAAATTTGCAATCAGATATTGGAGACAAAGGTATCAAATTATGGAAAAGAAAAGAACAATATTTTTTACCGCCATTCTTATTTTAACAGCCTTTATACTGGGCTGTTTTTCTTTTGCCATTTGGCAAAATTATTATAAAAAAACGTCAACTAAAATTGCTACAACATCAGATATTGTTGCACTAAAAGCTCTACCCATTAATGTTCAAAACATTCCTTTTACCAAACAATTTGTCGGCTATGTTGTGCCTATACATGAAGCTGAAATAAAACCGTTCATCAGCGGTTATATTGAAAAAATTATGGTGAAAGGCGGTGATTTTGTTCATAAAGGAGATGTTTTGCTTGTTCTGAAGCAAGAACAATATCGTGCCGAATTGGATGCCGCGTCTGCTGAAATTTTGAAAGCTGAAGCTTCGCTTAAAAATGCCAAAATGTATTTTGAGCGCATAAAAAAAGCCGGCGTTAAAGCCGTTTCACCAACCGAATTTGATAATGCGCAAGCTCAATTTTTATCTGCACAGGCTGATTTTGAACAAGCACAGGCAAATTATGCTTTATCCAAAGTTAACTTTGATTATACCGTTATTCGCGCGCCAATTGACGGCATTGTCGGGGAGGTTTCTTTAACCAAAGGCAATTATGTTTCACCGGCTTCGGACGTGCTTTTTTCTATTGTGCAATATAATCCCATACGCGTTGTTTTTTCTATAACCGATAAAGAATTCTTACACGAACTTAAAAAACCTTCGCCATTTGCCGGCGACGAAATTTTATTACAGCTTGCTGATGGGCAAATCTTTGCAAAGTCAGGAGTTTTTCGTTATATGGACAACACAATTAATAAAAATGCAAACACGATTGCCGTTTATATTGATTTTGAGAACATAGGCCAAACATTAACACCCAATGCTTATGTCACGGTTTTGGTTCGCCAAATCTTTAAATACAGTGTTCAAATACCCAAAAATCTTGTTTCTTTGGAAGAAAGCGGAAATTATGTTTATCTTATTCGCAATGGCAGAATCAGCAAAGAAAAAATAAACGTTCTGGCTTCTGAAAATACAGATTTTATTATTGAAAACATATTTCAAAAAGGCGACTTTGTTTTAGCTGATAAATTTAACCCTGCTTATTTGAACAAAACAATTACGCCCGTTTTGGAAAAAACGGCAAACAGCCGGCCAAACACGGAGGGCAAGTGATGTTTTCAGCTTATTTCATTGACCGGCCACGTTTTGCAATCGTTATTTCCATTGTTATGGTTTTATTAGGGTTATTGGCAATTATTGCATTGCCGATTTCTCAATATCCTGAAATCACGCCGCCGCAAATCGTACTTAAAACAACTTACCCCGGTGCAAATGCCGAGGTTTTGGTTGATACAGTGGCGGTGCCGATTGAAAATCAAATCAACGGTGTGGAAAATATGCTTTATATGTCTTCAACATCTGATGACAGCGGCAACTATACATTGACCGTCACGTTTGAAGTCGGTGCAAACCCCGACATTTCACAAGTTAAAGTACAAAACCGGTTACAACAGGTTATGTCTGATTTGCCGGCCATTGTCACACAACAAGGCGTTGATGTTACCACACAAAACCCCAATATCTTGGCTTTGTTGGTTTTGCGCTCGCCAAACAACACTTATGACAGTTTGTATTTAAGCAACTATGCGCACACAACTTTGCAAAATCCGTTGGCACGCGTTAAAGGCATCGGCGACGTGCAGATTTTCGGGCCGCAATATAGTATGCGTATTTGGCTTGATGCCAATAAAATTACTTCTTTGGGGTTGGATAGCAACAGTATTATTCAAGCCGTGGAACAACAAAATGTTCAAGCCTCTATCGGAAGTCTCGGGTCTGCGCCCAGCACATCCGGTACAAACATGGTGCTTTCTTTGACGGCAAAAGGCTTATTGAACAGTGTTCAAGATTTTGAAAATATTGTGATTGCAACATCCGAAGACGGCGGGGTGGTTTATCTCAAAGATGTGGCAAAAGTTGAGCTTGGCGCGGATTCATATGGTATTAAATCAGCCTTTAAAAACGAACCGGCGGTGATTATCGCCCTTAATCAGACGCCAAATTCAAATTCTTTGGATATCATGAAAAACATCCGCGCTAAAATTGCAGAAGTTTCTCAATCTTTTCCCGACGATATGGCCTTTGAAATTGCCTACGATTCAACCGCTTATGTGCGCGCTTCTATTGACAACATTATTGAAACCTTGTTTGTTACTTTTGGGTTGGTGGTTTTGGTCACTTTTGTTTTTTTACAAAAAATCCGCACAACGCTTATTCCGCTGTTTACCATTCCGGTTTCTTTAATCGCTACTTTTATGGTTATTTATATTTTGGGATTTGATATTAATATTTTAACTCTTTTTGCCATGATTTTAGCTATTGGTCTGGTGGTGGACGATGCCATTATCGTAGTGGAACGCGTGCAATATCTTATGGAAACAGAACATCTGGATTCGCGTCAAGCTGCCATTAAAGCCATGCAGCAAATCGGCAGTGCTGTTGTTGCCACCACGTTTGTGCTGCTTTCTATTTTTATTCCTGTCGGGTTAATGGCCGGCATTACCGGAAAAATCTATCAGCAATTTGCCGTTGCTATTGCAACTTCTGTGGCTTTTTCTGCCTTTAATGCTTTGACCTTAAGCCCTTCTTTGTGTTCGGTTTTGCTTAAAAATGAAGAAATAACAGCACAACACGGCTTTTTTAAGCAGTTTGACAATGCTTTGAATTATTTTAAAGAAAAATATTTAAGCGCCGTCACTTTTTTCGCCGCAAG
The DNA here is from genome assembly GCA_944393205.1 of uncultured Alphaproteobacteria bacterium. Taxonomy (GTDB): domain Bacteria; phylum Pseudomonadota; class Alphaproteobacteria; order RF32; family CAG-239; genus CAAFZY01. The sequence goes on from CALXZI010000010.1 coordinate 21,096, forward strand.
ATTGTGGGCAACCACAGCCGCTGTTATCGGCACCATCGCACTTATCGCCCTCGGCTTCAAAGCTACATCGGATTCTTTTTTGCCGGAAGAAGATCAGGGTATTATTTTTGCCAATATTCAACTCGCAGATACTGCCAGTATCAACCAAACCGAAGATGCGCTGCAACAACTGACAGAAAAAGCTCTTCACACAGACGGGGTTAAATATTGTATCACCATCGCCGGATACAGCATTCTTGGCGGACAAGGTGAAAATGTGGCGCTGGGGGTTATCGGCCTTGAAGATTGGGATAAAAGGGAAAGTAAAAATTTATCTATTGAAGCATTAACTCGCAAATTTTCAGCGGATTTTGCCGGTAACCCTCAAGCAGAATTTAATTTTTTCACACCGCCGTCAATCCCCGGGGTCGGGCAAAGCGACGGACTTTCGGCAGAATTGCTTGCCGTTGACGGCACAATCTCGCCGCAAGAACTTTATAAAAATCTAAACTTGTATCTGGAACATCTTAATCGTTCGCCTGATTTGACGTATGCGTTTAGCACCTTTACCGCAGAAACACCGCATATTTATCTGGATATAGACCGTGTCAAGTTGGAATCTTATAAAATTCCGGTATCAAATTTGTTTGAGGCTTTGCAAAACAATCTCGGTTCCCGCTATATCAACAATATCACTCTAAACGGGCAGATAAACAAGGTGATTATGCAAGCCGATTTTGATTATCGGAAAGACATTGACGATATCGGCAACCTTTATGTCCGTTCTTTAAACGGCGTGCCGGTTAAAATAAGCAGTTTTGCCGAGATTAAAACCGAAATCAGTCCCAAAATTATTTACCGCTATAACCAATATACCGCCGCCGGCATTACCGCAACCGCGCAAGAAAACATCAGTAGCGGCACAGCCATTGACAATATGCAAAATATTGCTGATGAAATTTTATCAAAAGATTACCGGCTGGCATGGACCGGCTTGAGCCTGCAAGAGGTGGAAGCTCGCGGATTGGCGCTGATTCTGATTACACTGGCTTTGATATTTTGTTACTTGTTTTTGGTGGCTTTGTACGAAAGCTGGATGTTGGCGTTTGCGGTTATGTTTTCCACGGTGTTTGCTATTTTAGGCGCTTTAATCGGCTTGCATTTTATGGGGCAGTCTTTAAGCATCTACGCTCAACTGGGGCTTATTATGCTCATCGGGCTGGCGGCTAAAAATGCTATTTTAATTGTGGAATTTACCAAAGACTACCGCGAACAAGGGTACAGCATTTTGCAAGCATCGCAAAAAGGCGCCGAAGAAAGATTCCGTGCGGTTTTAATGACTGCTTTAACCTTTATTTTGGGTGTTTTCCCGATGGTTGTCGCCAAAGGCGCCGGTGCGGCTTCGCAAATCGCCATCGGAAGCTCGGTGTTTTTCGGCATGATTGCGGCAACTTTTGTTGGCATTATTTTTATTCCGGCTTTGTTTGCCTTGTTTGAAACGCTTAAAGAACATTTTAAACCGCAAAATATAATCACAACAAACTCTGACAACGGAGATAGCCATGCTTAAACGTTTGTTATTTTTTCCGTTATTCTTATTATGTGCCTGCACAGTCGGACCTGATTATAAAGAACCGATTGTGTTTAAGGATGAGAAAATTGCCAAATCTCTTCAGTTGACAGATGCGAATGTTAAAATTTCAAAGCAATGGTATGAGCAATTTAATGATAAATCGCTCAATGCCTTGATTGAAACAGCTTTAAGCAACAACCCAACAATCAAAGGCGGCGTTGAAAAACTGCGACAGGCCAGAACTATTGCCGCCATCAACGGTACGCAATATTTGCCAACACTCAATGCCGGCACGCAATACGAGTATACAAAAGCCAGTAAAAACATCGGCTTGACCGCAGATACAAATTATTTTCAAATCGGACTTGACGCTTCTTGGGAAATTGATGTTTGGGGCGCCGGACGACGGTTGAATGAACAATCTTTGGCTGAGTTTGAACAGGCTTATTTTTCATTACACAATTTGCAGGTTATGATAATGGCAGAAATTGCTAACAATTATTTTTTATTAAAAACAACCCAAGCACAATTAAGCAACGCCAAAAACAATTTAAAATTACAGCAAGAAATTTTACAAACCGTAAAAGAAAAATATGAATTCGGATTAGCTGACACGGCGGCTTATCATCAAGCACAATATTTAACGGAAACAACCAAAGCGATGATTCCGACTTTAGAAAATCAGATAACCGTTTATAAAAACGCTTTAGCAGTTTTAAGCGGTGTTTTACCTGACGATTTGCCGGCTGACGTTTCGGACACGCACGATAATCCGGCACAACAAGCCTATCTTTTTGATATTCACAAACTTTATGAGCTTCCTGCCGATATTATCCGCAGCCGTCCTGACGTTAAAGCCGCCGAACGAGCAATAGCTGCACAAAACGCCGCTATCGGGAAAGCTATTGCCGCACTTTATCCTAACTTAAGCATCGGCGGTTTGTTAGGATTTCAATCCGGCGCCGGTTCCAAACTCTTTAATTCAGACAGCCAAGCTTATGGCTATACGCCCAAAATTTCTCTACCCTTATTTAATTGGGGACGATTACAAAACCATATTCAGCTGCAAAAAGAAATCAAAGCGGAAACTTTTGAAAACTACCGGCAAACCGTTTTACATGCTGTGGAAGAACTCAACAATGCCATCAGCGCCGTGCAAACCGAATATCGTCATAATTTGGCACAGCGCAATGCTGTCCGCAATATGCAACAGGTTTTAAACGCCACACGCGAGAAATATGAAACCGGACTTGTTCAGTTTTCAGAACTTCTAAAAACCGAACAAGATTTGCTTAATGCACAAACAGAACTCATTACAAGCAACGGCGCTATGTATCAGAACGTTATTGCTTTTTATAAAGCAACCGGCGGCGGTTATAATTAACGATAATATTCGCCAAACAATGTGTCTTGGTTGATATCCTGCGGCTTGTAGATGAATATATTGGTTGTTGACGGAATATCCTGCGTGCGGCGGACATATCCGCGTTTTTCCATGCAACGGCGATATTTACGCGGACTAGAATCGCGATCGTCACGAATGGAATTTACCACCAAAGGCTGGGCGCCTTCATAAGGAACATAACTTGCCCAAATACCTTTTTCAGAATGCCAATCGGCACGGATATCAAAACGAACTTCTTCGGAATAAAACCAGTTTTTGATACTGGGCAAAAATTTAAAATCTTCTGCTTCACGCATACATTCAGAATGGTCTCGGGCAAACTTTGCCACGCCTGTGCGCGGGCGTTCCCAATGGTAAATCACCTGTCCTTTGCCTTCAGAAAGCAAAGTGCAGGCTTGAAACAAAAAAACCGATAAGAGTATAAATAAAATTTTTTTCATGTCAAAAATCCAAATTTGTATAATGTTTCGCAGGAAAAATCCCTTTTATGGTATCGCTTAAAATATCTTTAAAACTTGGCCGAGATTTGATTTTAGAATACCACAATTTAGCATTTTTGTAGTCTTCCCAAGCAATATCGCCAAGATAATCTATAACCAAAATGTGTGCTGCGGCCGTTATATCCGCCAACGAAAACTCCTGACCAGCTAAATAATTATTTCTTTCGGCAAGCCATTCAATATATTCCATATGAAATTTTAAGTTATTGACGCCCGCTTTAAGAACTCGCGAATCCGGAGGCAGACCATCCCGAAAACGTTTATATACTTTTTCTTGCACAATATAACGGTACACTTCATTATAAAATTTATTGTCAAACCAATCACAAAGTCTGCGGATTTCCGCTTTTTGACGGTTGTTTCCGAGTAATAATTTCGGCTCCGGATAGGTTTCTTCCAAGTATTCGGTTATCGGATAATTGCCGGCAATGATATTGCCATCAAAAATAAATATCGGCAACTCACCAGCCGGATTTAATTTACGAATGTCCGGAGAAAGATTCCATGGTTCTTCTTCTTTTAAAACAAACAGCATTTTTTTCTCGGCCATCATTATTCTGATTTTCCGAGATTGGGGGGAAACGCTGTGATGAATCAAAAGTACCATGTTTTATTTACTTCCTTAATTATTCCGTTGTGTTGTTTTCCGTAACGAGAGCTTGTGCGTCTGCGGGCGTTTCCGTTGTTTCTTCTAAAAGCGGTTCTGTTGTTTGTATCTGTTCGTCTGCCGGTGTTTTTTCATCCGCAGCAGCTTTCTTTACAAACATCGGCGGCACAACACCTTGAGATTCTCTCTCTGTTTTTTGAACCAGTTCTTTTAATGTATTGCTAATCATCTGCCTGAAAGTATTATCAGCAGCATATTTTTTTAATATTTTACTCACTTTAACATGTTGTCTTGAAGCCTTGGAAACACCGATAAACATCGGCATATTCCACAACGGTGCTTTGGAAAAAGATACATAATCCCGTAAGCCCTGACGGCAAATTTCAGCATAATTATAATAATAACTACCGGCAATATAATCAGCCTCACCGGTAAATAGTTTTTCATATGCTTTAAGCGCTGTTTCTTCAGCCTGCATATGGTAGTTTTTAAAATTTGAAAGCATATAGTCGCTAAAATATTCAGCTTTGATATAAACTCCGCGTAAATTTTTTAAATCTTCCGGCTTGGAAACCTTTGCAATGTTGTGCGGCAACATCATGATATAAACCGGATTATTTAAGACCGCCGGATAAATGTATTCCAAACCGGAATATTGCTTGGTTGCATAATACATTCCTAACAATACATCAACTTCGCCGCGCCGAACAGATGATATTGCATCGGTATAATTTTGATTAAGTATATATTCTATTTTATAATTTCCGCTCTTGGCAACCTTTTCCATTGCCGGCGCAAAGATTGAAAACAATTTGCTATAACTTCCTTGATCAGAGCCATAGGCTATCGGAAAATAATCCGGAAACGAGGTGGCGCTTATCGGAATAAGTTTCTCGCTATCTCTTTGAGTAACAATGGATTGGGCAAATGCATCTGATGCAATCATTTGCAACAAACAAAGCCCGATAAAATAAAGTTTTTTCATTTTATATCCTTGTTTAATAATCCTTATCCTCATTATGATAAATAAATTGTGTTAAAAAGATTTTAACTGATTGAACATTTTCCGCTTTTTTGCGACTATTTCAGGTAATAAATGGATTATGTTATGACCATGGAAAAATACAGACAAATTCAAAAAACATTAAACAACCAGCTTTATGCCGTTTGTTCCGGAACAAAAGCCGACGGCAAAACTTGGTTAGCAACATCAATTTGTCATCAACTGGGGCTTATGAAAAAAAAGACACTCTTTTTTGATGCTGATTGCGGTTTTGAAAATATTTCCGGCCAGCTTGGACTTGATTACTGCACTTCTTATAACAGACTTTTAAACGGCAACCGGCCTTTGAACAATGCCGTCTTTCATTTTGATAAGGGCTGCTTTGACATTGTGTGCAGTTTTCCGGGAGAGAATCGTCTGAACACGGCGCCAGCCGGACGAATGCAACTTTTAGCAGGAGATCTTGCTTATTTATCAAAAGTTTATGATTATGTCTTTATTGATTGTGCCGCCGATGAAGAAAACAGCATCAATCCTTTTTTTAACATTTGCGGAAACGTTATTGTTTTGGCAAACGCCGAATCTGTCTCTTTGACAACAGCTTATCATCAATTAGAAAAAATTAAAAAAACAGCAAGCCGCGCTAAAATAAACATCGTTATCAATCGGGCAATATCCTTTGAAGAAGGCGCGCAAACATTTAAAACTTTGTTGAAAGCGGCCGAAGAATATATTAAAGTTGATTTGAATTTATTGGGAATTATCCGTCAGGATTCCCGTATTCGCGAAGCTGTTGTCAATCAGTCTTTGTTATTAAACCGTTATCCGGCCTGCGAAGGCGCCAAAGATGTGGAAGCCATCGTTCGTCAAATTGTAACAGGAGCTTAAGAAATGGTATTTGATCCGCTGGGTTATTATAAAGCATTAAACGCTGATTATAATACTGATGAAAAAAAACTTAAATTAAATTTTCGTGAAATGGCTAAATATTGGCATCCGGATCATAACAAAGCCGACAACGCGTTGGAGGAATTTCAGAAAATTTCCTTGGCTTATGACATTTTAAGCAATTCCAAAAGTAAATCTGTTTATGATTTATTGTCGCTTGTTTATGACGCTGTTTCTTTTCCTGATATAAAATCATTAAAAATCTACAAAGCCGTTAACGGTTCGGAAAACCCTTTTTTGCGCGTATTTAAACTTGAACAGGTGGCTGATGTTTTTAAAAATCCGCATTTAACGGAAGAAAATCTTATTGGCACCTACGAAGACGCCTTAAAATTTATCAATAACACAACAAAGAAAAATTGGCTCAAAGGTTGGTGGTCTCCCAAAGCTTTTTTACTTAATTTCAAAGCACTAAAACACAATTATAATAACGTTGGAAAAAATGATTTTGATAACTTAAAGCTCCTTGTCCATAACGCTGCCGCATATTTCAGCGAAGATAAGAACGATAAATCTTATCTTTCGGCCAAACAAGCTTTGGAATATGCCAATTCAACGCAAAAAATCAGCATACAAAATTTTATGCATACATTGCCCCCGACCACAACATCGGTACCCGTATGGAATTATGCTGCATTAAAAAAAGCACAACTTAAAATTCCGTTTTTTTTATCCGCAATTTTTCTTATCGGTATGCTGACGGCGCTTATTCCTCTTCTAAAGCCACTGTTTCAAACATCGCAGGATGATTATAAAATTGCTTATTATCAAGAAGTTCGTTTTAATACCGGTGGCGAAACGGTTGATGATATGGTTATGTCAAAAGTTTTTAACATTCCCGTTGATTCTTCCGATGAAACAATGCTTTATCACATTTCTTCTGCCGTAGATATTATGCATGGACCTTCGGAACAATTTGACGTCATGGAAAAAGCCGTTAAAAACCAAACCGTGCGAGTTACCGGCTACACGCCGGATCAGGAATGGTATCGGGTTATGCTTGACAACGGCGAAATGGGTTTTATAAAGAAATCTTACTTAAAACAAGGCATCGGACTTGCTATTCCCGAAGGAAGCAAAGTTTTTGAACCGACAGAGAATACGAGGTAAATAAGATAAAATGGCTCTTAAATTTGAAATTTTAAAAAGAATCGGTAAAACCAGACTGGGTATTCTTCATACCAAACACGGCGATGTGCATACACCAGCTTTTATGCCGGTCGGAACATGCGGCACAGTTAAAGCCATGATGCCCGAATCGGTCGCTGCCACGGGTGCGGAAATTTTATTGGGCAACACTTATCATCTGATGTTGCGGCCGGGGGCTGATTTGGTTGAAAAAATGGGCGGATTGCACAAATTTATGAATTGGGAAAAGCCGATATTAACCGATTCCGGCGGTTTTCAAGTGATGAGCCTGACGGGTTTAAGAAAATTAAAAGAAGAAGGGGTAACTTTCCGTTCTCATGTTGACGGCAAAAAGTTTTTTTTGAGTCCGGAAGAATCTATGAAAATTCAGTATAAGTTAGATTCAAACATCACCATGTGTTTAGATGAATGCACGCCTTTTCCGGCCACTTATGAACAAGCGCAAAAATCTATGCAGATGTCCATGCGTTGGGCAAAACGCAGTCGTGATGCTTTTGTTGACCGCGACGGCTATGGCATTTTCGGTATTCAGCAAGGCAGTGTGTTTAAGGACTTGCGCGACGAATCGGCCGAAAAACTCAAAGCCATCGGGTTTGACGGCTATGCCATCGGCGGGTTGGCTGTCGGCGAGGGGCAAGAAAAAATGTTTGAGGTTTTGAACTATGCGCCAATGAGCTTACCCGATGATAAACCACGTTACCTGATGGGCGTTGGGCGTCCGGACGACATCGTCGGCGCTGTGTTGCGCGGGGTTGATATGTTTGACTGCGTGATGCCGACGCGTTCGGGGCGCACGGCACAGGCATTTACCCGTTTCGGGGCAATAAATATTAAAAACGCACGGCACCGCGAAGATCCCAGACCTTTGGAAGAAGGTTGCGACTGTCCGCTTTGCAAAAACTACACGCGGGCTTATATCCACCATTTGCAAAAATGTAATGAAATTCTTGCGGTTATGCTTTTGACATGGCACAATATTCGTTATTATCAACGTTTGATGCAAGGATTGCGCGAGGCTATCGCCAACAATACGTTGGAAGCGTTTTGCCAACAATTTTATACCGACCAAACCAAAGGCGATATTGAGGAGATTTAAAAAATGACAGACGCTCATAACAATCAGCAACAAGTTTTAAACTCTTTTATTGAGGAAAACAAAAAAGAAGGTATTCGGGTTTTTGTAGCCGGCGGTTCACGTTCCGGCAATGACAATATCTATAAAGAAGAAGCTTATAATCTTGGCCTGCAGATTGTTAAAATGGATTTTCGCTTGGATTTCGGACTTTCTAATAGCGGTATTATGGGAGCGGTCGCACGTGGTGTATTGTATGGATGGAATCAAAAACAAAATGTTTCCAAAAATGCACCAATTCAGGGCATTACAACCAAAGAATACTATAGCTTATATCCTTCCGATGATGAATTAATTGCTCAAACTGAGGTGATTTTGGCACAAACCTTGGAAGAGCGTAAACAAAAACTATTGGGCGCTGATTTTGTGGTGTTTGCTCCGGGCGGCGTCGGTACGCTTGATGAGCTAGCTTATGACTGTGTGGCTATGCAAGACGGTTTGCTTAAAATGAAACCATTTATTATTTACAACATCAACGGTTTTTTCCACCATCTGCTAGAGTTCTTAAAATCTTTGAGCGCGGAAGGTTTTGCTGATCCGATACCTTTTATCGTGGTGGACAGCAGTGAAGAATTGGAAATTGCTTTTCGGCTTTTAAAAATTCGTTACAACAAATGTGCCGACGGCAAAGAAGCCTATGCTAACGCCAGACAGTTGGTTTATGAACTGCCTTATTTTTTCAAGAAAAAAGAACTGCAACATATTTATGTGGAAGATATCTGGGAAGAAATTCAACGCATCCGTACTTCTGGTTCGTTGGAAGATCGTAAAACTCTGGCAAACGAAATTGAAACAGCTTATTTGGAAAAAGAAATTGAAAGAATGTACGACAGATTAGCCAAGACCGGACGCGATACATCGGTGGTCAGCGATAAATTAAGCAAATTGAAACAGCGTCGCAAAAACGCCGGCAGCAAATTTCAGAATCTGTTTTAGAAAAATTATCACAGGCAGGGCAAAATGATTGATGTTTCGGCAATAAATGAAGAACAAGCCAAAAAAGAACTGGAGCGAATCGCTAAGGAAATTGCCAAATCCGATGAAGCTTATTATCAAAATGACAATCCTTACCTGACCGACGCCGAATATGACAAGCTCAAACTCTTAAATGAAAAGCTGGAACAAAAATTTCCGCACTTAATCCGCGCGGACAGCCCGTCAAAAAGGGTCGGCGCGCCGGTTAAGAGCGATTTTAAGAAGATTGTTCATACAATTCCGATGCTGTCTTTGGGCGATATTTTCAACGAAGAAGAGTTGGCTGATTTTGTAAAAGGCATCCAGCGCTTTTTAAACACCGAAGACGATATTGAATTTACTTCCGAACCCAAAATGGACGGGCTTTCTTTTTCCGCCCGTTATGAAAAAGGGAGGCTCATCAGCGGCGCTACCCGCGGCGACGGAAAAACCGGTGAAGATATTACCGATAATTTAAAAACCATTGCCGGTTTGCCGCATTTTGTTGAAGCTGAAGATTTTCCCGATATTATTGAACTGCGGGGCGAAGTTTATATGTCCAAGGCTGATTTTTTTGAGCTTAACGCCAAATATGCGGCCGAAAACAAAAAGCCGTTTGCCAACCCGCGCAACGCTGCCGCCGGTTCGCTACGTCAGTTGGATGCTAATATTACCAAAGAACGCAAATTGAGTTTGCTGGTTTATACCTGGGGCGAAGTTTCCAACCTGTTTTGGCAATCGCAAAGCGAATTTTTGGAAACCGTGCAGCGTTGGGGGTTTCCGGTTAATCCGTATAATCGGCTGTGCCGCAATTTAGCTGAAATCATTGACAGCTATGAAACGCTTTTGAACACCAGAGCCGATTTACCGTATGATATTGACGGCATTGTTTATAAGGTTAACAGTCTTGATTTACAAAACAGACTTGGTTTTTTAACCCGCACACCGCGATGGGCAATTGCACACAAATTTCCGGCAGAAAAAGCCGTTACACGCATTAATAATATTCGCATTCAGGTCGGTCGGACCGGCGCTTTAACGCCGGTGGCGGATTTGGAGCCGATTAATGTCGGTGGGGTAATTGTTTCGCATGCCACACTGCATAATGAAGATGAAATTAAGCGCAAAGACATCCGCATTGGTGATTATGTAACAATCCAGCGCGCCGGCGATGTGATACCGCAAGTATTGGGCGTGATTTTGGAAAAACGTTCGCCGGAGGTCAAAGAATTTGAATTTCCTAAAGTTTGTCCGGAATGCGGCGCGCACGCCATTCGGGAAGAAGACGAAGCCGTCCGGCGTTGTACCGGCGGTTTGGGTTGTCCGGCACAGGCGATTGAGCGTATTAAACATTTTGTTTCGCGCGAGGCTTTCAATATTGAGGGTTTGGGTGGCAAAATCATAGAACAGTTTTTCGCCGAGAGCATTTTGCAAAACCCTGCCGATATTTTTACTTTGGAAGCACGTAACGGCGGAGATGATTTGTTTTCGGCGGCAAACGGTCTGCATCTGGAAAACCGCGATGGCTGGGGCAAAAAATCGGTTGAAAATCTGTTTAAGGCCATTAACGAGCGGCGGAAAATCTCCCTACCCCGCTTTATTTACGCTTTAGGCATTCGTCAGGTCGGTGCGGCAACATCATTGTTGATTGCTAAAAACTACGGCAGTTTCGCGCATTTTATGGAAGAAATGCAACAAAATCGCACCGAAAAACTGGTCAGCATTGACGGCATCGGTGAAGCCATGGCGCACGATGTAACGGAATTTTTCAAAGAAGAACACAATCTTTTGATTATTCAAAAACTGTTGACGGAAGTTCAAGTGGAAGATTTTGTTGACAACACTATCAACAACTCGCCGATTTCGGGCAAAACAATCGTATTTACCGGAACTTTGGAACATCTAACGCGAGCAGAAGCCAAAGCCAAAGCGCAAAGTATGGGCGCCAAAGTGGCCGGTTCGGTTTCAGCGCACACCGATTTTGTGGTGATGGGCGCGGATGCCGGTTCCAAAGCCAAAAAAGCTCAAGAACTCGGTGTTAAAATTCTAAATGAAGAAGATTTTTTGCAACTGACGCAACAATAAGTCCTGTTTTTCAAAGATTATTTGATGCTAGCATCCATTGGATTGAAGCGCAGCAAAAGCGTATTCCACAAGTCGTATTTATCGGCATATTTTTCCGGAAAGATTTTATATATATTGGCGCCTTTATGGTTCATGCAGCTATAAACCGCACGGCGCGCACTTTCGGCAATGGCGCGGAAATGCGGGTCGGAATTGTAACGGCTTTTATCCAAAATCTGCACATCACGGATTGTCCCTTCCCGAGTTAAAGCCGCTCTGATTTCAATGACCATATCTTCAATGCCGCGCGCACCGGGGTCCAGATTCCAACATTCGCGCAAGCGGCCGGCAATGGCATCGGTTTCAGAAATTGTCAGTTCGCTAAAATATGAACCGCCGGTGCCGCCTTCAATACCCATATTGGCAACTTCAGTACCTTCTTTAATGACGGCAGGCGCCGCGGTTTCGCCGATTTCTTTTTCCATCGCGCTGACCGAATCCATCAGGCTTTTTAGCGGATTTGCCAAGGTTTTGGCGGAAGATGTTGATTTTTTAGCAGCCTTGGGTTTAACCGGCGGGGTTTTATCCTGCGGTTTGGCTTTGGGCTGCGGCGGTTGCTGCGGTTTGGGTTGGGGTTTTGCCGCCGGTTTGGGCGCCGGTTTAGGCACAGGTTTGCTTTCCGTTTTTTTTACCGGCTTTTTTGCCGGTTCCGGCGGAGTGGTATCCAAAAAGTCGGATTTCGGTTGCTCAACTTTGGTTTCTTTGGGCGGCGGCGGTAAATCCGGTTTGGCGGTTTCTTCAGTGGTCCACTTCGGCGCGGATTTTTTCTTTTCCGGCACGGTGGCTTTTTTGTTTTCTTTGCCAAATACGGCTTTGGGCGGAAGATTGGTCATTTCCGCCAGCTTGACATCTTTTAAGTCCACGATTATCGGGGCCTGGCCCATGGTGATTTTCGGACGGCCGAAATACGGTAAATCCAACACCAACAGCAGGAATACCGCTATATGCAAACCGATGGAACTGTAAAGATACCGTTTGTGCATTTTATCAGCCTATTTTTCTGCCCCCAACGGACGCGGTTCGGTTTTTAAGCCGACTTTTTCAAAACCGGCTTCTTTTAACAACGCCATTAAGTTAATCACCCGACCGTAAGAAGAATCCGTATCGCCGGAAATGGTGACGGTCGCTTGCGAATTTTCGCCGCGTATGGCTTTGACTTTGGCAACAATTTTATCAGCCGGAATTTCGGTTTTGCCGATGTAATAAAACCCGTCTTTATCCACGCTGATGTTGATGGATGTTTCTTTGCCTTCCAACGCCTTGCCGCCGACTTTGGGCAAATCAAGCGCAATGCCTGATGTCATTAATGGTGCGGCCACCATAAACACCACCAACAACACCATCATCACGTCCATTAAGTTGGTGATGTTGACATCGGCATTGCGGCGGCTTTTGCGGCGGTGGGAAACAAAACGCGGAGAGTTTGCCATGGTTTATTCTCCCGCCATTTCCGCCTTTAAGGTGGTGTCATCAATTTCACGCGATAAGATGGTTGAAAATTCGGCAATAAAGTTTTCCAGCCGGTTGGCGTAACGGTCAATTTGCGTTGTTATCATGTTATACGCCACCACGGCGGGAATTGCCGCAATCAAACCAAAAGCGGTGGTAAACAAAGCTTCAGCAATGCCGGGCGCCATCGCGGACAACGAGTTGCTCTGGGTGGCGGCAATGGCGTTAAAACTATTGATGATGCCCCAAACCGTACCAAACAACCCCACCAACGGCGCTACCGAACCGGTGGAAGCCAAAAAGCCCAAGCGGTTGTCCAAATCTTCAAGTTCTTTATCCATACAAACCATCATCGCTTTTTCGGTGCGTTGCTGTAACGAAGCGCCGCGCAGGCTGCGGTCGGTTTTGGATTTCATGATATCGGAACGGCGCCATTCTTTCATGGCGGCTAAAAACATTGCCGACATCGGGTCGCGCGGACGGTTGCCGATGGCGTCATACAAACGGTCAAGCGAGCCGCCGGACCAAAAAGCCTCTTCAAACTTTTTAGACATTTTTTTGACATGGCGGAGCGTGGCGTATTTTTCAAAAATAATCGCCCAAGACCAAACGGAGGCGGCAATTAAACCAATCATCACCACTTTGGTGACGGTATCGGAAGCCCAAACCAAATCCCACATGGACATTTGAGCGGCAGTGTTAACAACATCAGAAAGCGCTTGTGTTTCCATTTTTCTAAAACCCTTTTTTATTTAAATCTCATGATTATCGGCTTTTTAGCATAAAATATTAAATTTTCAATTAATTCCGGCATAAAAAACAGCTTTTTTGCTTAAAAACATTTAGATTTTACATGTGGTTTTATCAAAATCTTTGATAAAAAGCACAACATAGTCTAAATTAAAAACATATAAAAAACAATCTGTAAGGAGTTGGCGAGATGAGTATAAAAGAAGAAATCCGGAATTATCAAAGCAAAGAAGAGGTAGAAAAAGATTATGAGCGCTATAAAGAAGAATGGCGTTATAATGTGGAAGAAGAAAGCGGGGTACATAAAACGGGAATAGGTTTAAGGAAAGTATATCTTGGTGACGGGTTAAAGATGGAATACCGCGGCTATGACGAATGGCACAAGAAAATGAGAAACGAGGGGTTAACGGATGGTGAAATCGGGGCATATTTACGGATGCTTAAAAACCAATTTATTGTGATGAATGAAATGAACCCCTATGAGGAAAGAGAACCTACCGAAGAAGAGCGAAAAAAAGACTTTGAGGATTGGAGAAAACGACATACAGCGTTTGTTATAAAATACGGTCATCTTAACGGAAAAAGTGAAGAAGAAATAAAGCAAAGTGTAAAAGAATTAAATAAAGTTTTTGATAGAGAATTCAAAGAAAAATTCGGAGGCCGATAAGCGATGGATGATATCGGCAAATTGGTACAAAACGGTACATTTGAGAAACTAACCGAGCCGGTGGCATTGTATCCAAAAGCAAAACAATCAAAAGCACCGCTTTGTTTGAAAAAACAAAAGCGGCGCTAATCTTACCCTACGATGGTGCGGATGAGGAGATAAATCTCCCTTACCACACCAAAGATGAAGCCTATCAAGAACGGGTGGGCTCCAAAAATATGCCAGCTTCCGAAGATGCCGACAAGATATCCTATGCCCATTATCCCAAAAAGGATAATACCGAACCCGATTGCGGGGATGAAAAAGCTCAAAATTCCCGCAAGGAAATTCTGGCTTCCATCCCAGATTTTTCCAATCACTGCACCGATAATCCCTACCAATGCGGCGACTAATAATAGAGTCCAAATCATATGTTTTTTTTATTTTTTAATCAAACAAGGAAAAAATTCTTATAGAGCGGTAAGGTTCCCCACAAAACAAAAACCCGACATAATTTTAACCACACTAATATTTTTTCACATTTTTAGTGTAGCACAAATAAGTTTTTTTGACAAGATTTAAACGCTTATTCCATCCACTGGATGGCATCGGCACACTGGCGCTGGCTCATACCCTTGATGCGGCAACGGTTCACGATAATGTTGGGGGCTTTGTCCATGCTGTAACAGCCGTTACCCAACAAGGCATAATCAAAATATGTCGGCGTGTTGGGGGCAACATCGTCAAACGAAAGCGCGGTTTCCATCTTCGGCCATTTTAAGCGATAGCTGATGTTGGTGATTTTTTCCGGCGCGGAAGACAAAATATAAAAACGCATGGTGCAGCTCGGACGGCCGTTTAAGTTGTTCGCCACTTTAAAATCTCGCATATAAAGCATTATCTTTGGAGAATCATCAATAACCGGTTTATTGCCGATAAAACGTAGTTGTAAAATTGATGGAGCTGAATTTTGATTCTCCGATGCCATATCTGCCGGCGGCATCGGCTCTAAAGCCAGACGCGCTTTTGCCGCAGCCTCATCATCAACTTGCGCATCCGGCTGCGTTGTTTGCGCCGGCGCCGTTTGCGGATTGGGCGATGAGACGGTTTGCCGGCGAGCAACCGTTGCAGAGCCAGCAGTCGGTAGTTGACGAACAGCCGTTGGTTGGTTGTTGCTAAACCCTGATGAAGCACCGAACATTTGTGCCGAGGCGTTTCCTGCCGCCATAAAAATAATTAAAAACGCCGGCAGAATACCCCAACGCCATAAAGGGACGTTTGACAATAATCTTAAAAAATTCCGGCGTTTTTGCATGGTGCTACCCACTATTTGATGTTGTTGATAATACTATCAGCTTTTTCAAAGTTTTTCACAATTTTTTCATATGTTGCTTCAATGTCGCTGATATCCTGTTTTTTCTCATCACTTAACAGACGTTCCTGCTCGGTATAAGAGATGTTCTTAAACTCGCCATAATATTCCGGATTTTTGGAATCAACATATTCAAACAAATTGGCACACTCTGAAGCATTGCGGCTGGCAGCAACACGCGAACGGCGGCTGTTGCGAGTGTTTTCATTATTGTTGGCGTTGTCGCCGATAATGCTGCAAGAAGAAACATTGAATTCCAAGTTATCCAACAACAAGAAACATTTTTCAGTTTTAACAGAACCTTTGACCGTTGTTTGCTTGTATGAACCCAACGCCGGCATATCCACACTGGTGGTTATCTCGCCCAAAACGGGAGCTGCGATGCGGTTGCTGCTACGGTTGCTCCGCGTTCTGGAAGATGTCTTTTTCTCATCATCTTCTTCCGCAAAATAACGCTCGGTAACTTCATCGGTCCAGCCCATATCTATTTTTGCTTGACGCAGGCTGTCTGTCGTGCGGTTATAAAACGTTACCAAAAAATCACAATGGGTGATAGTGCCTTCGGTGTTTTCAACCGGTTTGATATCGTGCAATTTAAACAACACGGCACGGGGTTTCGTCGTTTGTGCGTTTTCAACGGTAGGCGCTTCCTGCGCTTGAACGGCAAAAGCCGAAACCGTGAAGGCCAACGCTAAAGTTGAACACCATGCTTTTTTAAAAATACTCATCTTTTGCCCCCTTTATAAAATAAGATTCAGAGTTATTTATAATCTATTTTGTTTTTACTTAATTTTCCTTTAATTTTTTTAAAAGCCGCAAAAAATCGCTCCAAGATTTGGCTTTTTGAGCGCTGTTACGTAATAGATACGCCGGATGAAAACTCGCCAATGCTGCTACCGGTGTTTTGTCGGACATAACATATTCCAACCAATGCCCGCGCAAACGGGATATGGAATCATTGTTATCTAACAACGCATTGGCAGCGCTTCCACCCAACAACAAAATCACTTTGGGCTTTATAAAATCAATCTGGCGTTTTAAGAACGGTAAACACACGGCCACTTCGCTATCCGTCGGTGTTCGGTTCCCCGGCGGTCGCCATGGCAAAACATTGGTGATGTATACATCCTGCCGCTTTAAACCGACAGCCAAAAGCATTTTATCCAATAAATGCCCGCTGCGACCGACAAACGGCAAACCCAAACGGTCTTCATCAGCGCCGGGTGCTTCGCCGATAATCATGACCTCCGCGTTAAGATTGCCGGCGCCAAAAACCGTTGATTTAGCATTAAATTTCAAGGCACAGCCGTCAAAAGATTCAACAATTTGCTTCAACTCCTCCAAAGTTTGCGCTTTTTCACATAATTCACGAGCATTTTTACAGGCGGTAGTTGTGGTTTGTGCCAAGGAGCTTATGATTGGACGAGGTTGTTCTATCGGCGTTTGATTGGCAGAAACGCCGACCGACGGCACAGCGGCAGGGGCTTTGTTTATCAAGCCTGCGTTTTCACCACAGGTTTCCGTTACACCGACCTGCATATACCATTTTAAAAGATTTATTATGTCCTCTTGTTGTTTCATATCGGAAATTATATAACGCAAATACTTTATTTTGCAATATAAAGCAATTATTTACACATATAATTGTATAATTTTTGTTGAACACTTGTTCAGATTTGATATAAATTAAAAAAAATTCAGAAAAAAGATGAAACGTTTTATGAAAGTCGGATATATTATAGCTCTTGTTGTCAGTGTTGGTGTTTTTAACTCCTGCACCGAAAATTTTATGCGGCAAAATCAGCCAACGGAAGCTCCCCTTGTTTATGCTTATCCGCAAAAAGATACCGTGTACGGTACATATCTTGCCGCGCGTGTGGCACATCTGCGTCAAGATTTAGGCACCGCTGCCGATTATTATGTTAAATCTGTCAATCTGGGAGCAGATACTCCGGAAATTATCGGAACAACTTATGTTTTGCTGACTTCGGAAGGGCGTGTTGACGAAGCTGCGAAATATGCCAAAACAGCCTATAAAAAAGGCGATAAAAGCAACTTTATTCATTTTGTCGTTATGACCGATGAAATGAAAAAGAACAATTATGATGAAGCCCTGAAAAGCTTGCATCAAATTCAAGATAAAGTTTATAAAGCTTCCGTCTTGCCTTTGTTTGAATCTTGGATATATGCCGGCCAAGACAATCCCGAAAAAGCCTTAAAATCCTTGGAAATGTTAAAAAAGGACAAAAGTCTCGTCTCTTTATATTATATGCATAGCGGTATGTTAAATGACTTTTTTGGTAATACCAAATCTGCGCAAAAAGCTTTTGATACGGTTGTCAATAATGAAAATCTGGAATTGTCGTACCGTTCTTTACAGATAATCAGCAACTTTTACATCCGTAACGGACAAAAAATGCAAGCGGCCGAATTGGTAAAAAAATATTATGATAAAAATAATCAACCCCGAATGTTGAAAGATCTTTATGATAATATCTTGCGAGCCGATGCAAAGACCGAACAAAAACTTATTGATTCCGCACAAAAGGGCGAAGCAGAAGCTTTGTTTAATATCGGAACGATTTTCCGCGGATATCAAAGCGATATCTCGCAGATTTTTACGGCATTGGCCTTATATCTCAATCCACAACATGATGTTGCCTTAATTTCTATGGCTGATTTGTTGGAAAATAATCTGCGCTATGAAGACGCTATCGCTGAATATGGAAAAATCAGCTCACAATCACCGATTTATTTTATGGCACAGCTCAAAATCGCCAGTATTTATATGGTGGAACGCCGCAACACTCTTGCTGTTAAGAAATTGGAGAAGATGTTGGAGCAGTACCCGAATGATTATCAAATTCTGTTTAATCTCGGCGAAATTAATCGGATTATGAATCAACAACGTACAGCCATCAAATATTATCTTAAAGCTTTGGATATTATGCCGCAAACCGCTAAACAGGATTGGACCGTTTATTATGCCCTCGGCATGGCTTATGAACGCAACGGGCAATGGAACAAGGCTGAAGAAGTTTTGCAAAAGGCACTGAAAGTGAGCAATCGGCACCCGTTTGTCTTAAACTATCTCGGGTACGGCTGGCTGCAACACAATAAAAATTCTAATGAGGCTTTATATATGATTTTTGAGGCTTATCGGCAAAATCCGGAAGACGGACACATTATGGACAGTCTCGGCTGGGCGTTGTATCGCATGGGAAAATACGATGATGCCATCAAAGTTTTGGAACGAGCGGCTGAATATCTGCCCGGAAATGCTATTGTTTGCGATCATTTAGGCGATGCTTATTGGCAAGGCGGCCGAAAAGACGAGGCACGTTTTCAGTGGCAGCACGCATTGACTTTAAAAGAAGATGCGGAAGAGCTTGATAAAGACGTTATTCGTCAAAAAATCAAAAACGGTGCAAGAACACCTGCGACGATTAATTTTAATGAATCTTTATTGGTGGAACGTTTGAAAACACTTAACATTACCGAGTAAACGGCGTCGCTTTATCTGATAAAATTACTCCACAGTCGTTTCTATCAAGCGGTCAAGATTATCGGTTTCTTCTTCTTTATAACCGTTGAAATCTTCAGTTTTTCCTTTAGTTTTTTGAGCGGCTGCTTTTTTAATTTCAGGCTGTGCCAGTTTTTCAAAAAGCTCGTCTATTTCTGCTTGTTCTTTCTCTTCTTCAGTAAGTTCTTCTTTGTCTTCTGAAGATTCTTTTTCTTCCGTTTCTTCTTCAGACCCGCCTCCCAAGCCGACTTCGGCACTTTTATCGCGGATTAAGTCTATTGTGGATTGTGGGATAAGTTCCTTAAGCGGGTCAGCAAACTTGCCAGCATATGTAAAATAGTGCGAATCAGCAAAAAAATCAGATTCAGATTCTTCCGGCAGCATCCATGTCATTAAGATATTAAATAAAATGACTAATAAACAAGCCCTTAAAACACCAAACAATAGGCCTAAAAACCTATCTAAAGCACTTAATTTGCTGGTGCGTATTTTGCCTATCATTTTATCAGTGCTTAACAACCATACCACATAAAAAATTATTAAAATTAACAAAGCCGTAACAATGCTTGCCATGATGGCACTGGCAATATATTTTTGCGTCAACGGTGTTAATACCGGCAACAAGTAAAAAACAGCAACAGCCGCTAAAACCCAACCGACAATGGAAAGAACTTCTTTAACAAAGCCGCGGCATAAAGCAATCAGCGCCGAAACGGCGGTAATAATCAAAATGATAACATCCAGATTGTTTAGCGGCTGCATTTTTTACTCCTAATTAAACCAATTAATAAGGCGATGAACATTGCCGATTTCATAAACGGTAATGTTATTGTTCTTCTTGTCTTTACCATATCCGGGCGGAATTATGGCGCTGGCAAAGCCCAGTTTGCAAGCTTCTTTTAAACGCAGGTTCGGTTGACTGACGGCGCGGATTTCACCGGAAAGGCCAATTTCACCAAAAATAACCATGTCCGAAGGCAGCGGTTTGTTGGTTAAAGAAGAAATAACCGCCATGGCTACCGCCAAATCCGCCGCAGGTTCGGTAATTTTTAAGCCGCCAGCAATATTTAAATATACATCTTGAGCACTGAAATTCATACCGCAGCGTGCTTCTAAAACAGCCAAAATCATTGCTAAACGGTTAGAATCCCAACCAACAACCGCCCGTTTGGGGCTGGAATATCCGCTCGGGCTGACAAGCGCCTGAATTTCCACCAACAACGGACGGGAACCTTCAATACCGGCAAAAACACATGAGCCGGATACGTTGCCTTGTCGTTCGGCCAAAAATAAAGCTGAAGGATTTTCAACCTCAACCAAGCCCTTATCCTGCATCTCAAAAACACCGATTTCATCGGTGGCTCCGTAACGGTTTTTTACCGCACGCAAAATGCGGAAATGATGGCCACGTTCGCCTTCAAAATATAAAACCGTATCCACCATGTGTTCCAAAACTCGCGGACCGGCAATAGCGCCCTGTTTGGTAACATGCCCAACCAAAAACAGGACAAAGCCCTTTTTCTTGGCAAGTTTAATCAATTCATATGCGCAAGCCCTAACTTGCGAAATACTGCCAGGGGTGGATTCAACGTTTTCCAGATACATGGTCTGAATGGAATCTATAATCACCACCGCCGGTTTGGCTTTGGAAAGCGTAGCAATAATATCTTTTACTTCCGTTGTACTGGCCAGTTTTACCGGTGAATCAGCAAGCCCGAGCCTTTGCGCGCGAATTCGTACTTGGTCAATTGCCTCTTCACCGGAGATATAATAACATTCATTATCAGGCCATAAATCCGCCACACCGGCACAAACTTGTAGCAACAACGTGGATTTGCCGATACCAGGATCGCCGCCAACCAAAATCGCAGAACCGGGAACTAACCCGCCACCGGTGACACGATCAATTTCTTTGATATTGGTTGCCAAACGCTGAAAGTTTTGGGTAGATCCGCTTAATGGCACAAAATCTATGATTTCGCCTTTCTTTTTGGACGGTAAAACAGAAAAACCGCTATTTTCGGTTTTCTCTTCTTCAATTGTATTCCATTCACCGCAAGCATCGCATTTGCCCTGCCATTTGGGATAAACGGCGCCGCAATGTTGGCAAACATATTCTATGGTGTTCTT
>CALXZI010000011.1 GCA_944393205.1 uncultured Alphaproteobacteria bacterium
CTTAACTATGCTTATGCCGACAAAGGTTGTGGCACAAATATGGAAATGGGAACAAGAAAAGGCAAGCTTTTGAAAGGTATAAACGGCGATAGACAATGCTATGAATGCGAATGTAAAGAAGGCTACGTGGAATTGATTTCGGGTGCAAGTAAACTCTGCATCGCAGCCCCCTGCAGAGGTTACACATTAACATCTTGCCCGACAAGTGCTACAAGTTGTAGCCCCTGCTTAAGCGGTACAACCACAAAATATAAAATTAACGGTTGTAAAGCAGGTTATGAAGAGGATGGCAACACTTGCAAAGTGGCAACCTGTTCCGGTTATAACTTGAGCAAATGTCCGGATAAATCTTACTGTGATGAATGCGTAAGCGGTACAACCACGAAGTACAAATTCGTACACTGTGTCAGTGCGTCTGATATGCCGTTAACGACCGGAGATGGATGTACGAAATATTGCAGAGGTATACTAAATCTTAACCCTAAAGATCCAAATGCAGCTTCAGACGGTTATGAAACTTGTAAGAATGCCAACGGAACATACTCATATCTTGTTAAATGTAAAAAAGGATGGAAAGTAACAGAAGATCCTTTGGGACTTATGAGATATTGCTCTTATGCCGGCACCGGTGGTGGCGAGGAGTTTAACCCAGGTGCTGACGATACTATCGTAACAATCCCTGATACTGGTTTTAACAAAAATCCGGGATATGGTTTTTAATCATCTCCTATAAAAAGTAAAAAAACGCTCCGTGGCTTTATCGGAGCGTTTTTATACCCTGAAAAGTACATATACGAAAATCGGTCGGGATAAAACCCGACCGATATACATTACATTGTGACGACATGAAATTTTATTCTTCAACCGCAACAATTTCTTCTACCATCATATCCACATCATCTTCCGGCAATGGCGGAGGCGGCATGGATCCGAACTGTTGTCAGATGAGTGGAAGTGAAGACAGTTTGGACAGAGACCCGTCATTACGAACGTAATTAAAAAATCTCTGTCATCAGGATACAAAAATTCCCCTTTGAAAAACTTTCAAAGGGGAATTTTTTTGTTGACAAACAAAAAAGTTGGCAATGAACCTAAAACTATAAATTATGGAAAAAGAGTAAAATTACAGAACACTATTATTTTTAACACTCAAAAACATGGCATCGTTTTTCAGTACGTCAAAGATTTTTGGTTCGGTTGAGGTCATCCACGCTTGCAATCGTAGATCCCGAATTTTGCAAAGCAAAGCATCGCGTTTGGCATCGTCCAAATGCGTTGTAACTTCATCCAACAGCAACACCGGTGCAAACCCCTTGTCAAGAATTTGACATTTTGTTTGCGCCAAAATAATGCTTACCAAAAGCGATTTTTGTTCGCCAGTAGAGCAAAGCTCTGCCGGCATATGTTTCTTTTTATAATAAACCTTAAAATCTGTGCGGTTAACACCATCAACATAATCGTTGGCAAGCACACTGTGCCGATGTCTAAACAAGCTGCCGCGATAGTAATCCTCCACATCCACCGCCGCCATTTTATCAAGCATTTTTTCAATCGTGCCGTCAAGTTCTAATGAAATGTCTGGAAACACATCGTCCGGTTCTTGTTCAATAAAAGTATTAAGTCGGGCGATTAATTCGCGCCGCGCAGCGGCAATCGCCACCCCCAAAGCTGCCATTTCTTCCTCCAAAGAAGAAAGCCATGCATTATCACGGCAGCCGACTTTTAAGAGTTGATACCATTGTTTATAAAGATGCTCAAAATTAGCGGTGCGTTTGGCGTGTTCCAAATCAAAAGCGTATACGATTCTATCTAAAAAACTACGCCTTGGTTGAGTACCGCCCAAAAACAATCTGTCCATCTGTGGTGTTACCCAAATGGCAGAAAAATATTTTCCGAGTTCGGCTTGTGTTGAAACTTTCTGACCGTCAATCTGCACAATTCTCCGTTCAAAAGTCTTGGCACTTTCGTCTTCTTCCCGCAAAGCTTTCTGCACCATGGTGCCGAGATTAAATTCTTCTCCGTTTTTTTGTATGGTTGCCGAAACAGCCCATCCGTTTCCGGCATTAAGAGCTGGTTCAAAATCCGGCGTAACCAACGTTGGTGTCAGACGCCTGATATCAGCAAGTTTAGCGCCCCGCAAACCGCGTCCGGGAGTTAAAAAAGAAATTGCCTCCAAAATGTTGGTTTTTCCGCTGCCGTTTTCACCGGTTAATACAATCGGATGTAGTCCGATATCAAGCCGCAACTGGGCGTAGTTTCTAAAATCGGTTAAAGTCAGGCGTGTAACGCCTGACTTCTCCTTTAAGATTTCTGAAAATTTTATTGCTAAATTTTCCACCACATCCTCGCTTAAATCCGATTATAAAACACTTCTCTTAACAGAATGTAAAACAGTCGGATTTTTTATGCTCTTAAACCCGCATCGGCATCAGAACATAAATTGCGCTGGCATCAGACGTATCATGAATAACCGAAGGTGAAGCGCCATCTGAAAAAGTAATCTGAACATTTTCACCTCTGATTTCACTCAAAATATCCAGCAAGTAGCGGAAATTATAACCGATTTCTAAAGGCTCGCTTTCATATTTAGCTTCCAACTCTTCCAAAGCGCTGCCCAAATCTGGACTGGATGTCGTCAACACTATGTGATTTTTACCGGTAATCAGTTTGATGGCGCGAGTACGTTCGGCCACCACCGAGACACGGTCAACGGCTGAAGATAACTCTTTTACGCCGATTTCCAATACTTTATCGTTATCAGTCGGAATAACGCGTTCATAATCCGGATACGTTCCGTCAATTAGTTTGGAGGTCAGTGTAATGTCTTCCAAAGAAAAGCGGATTTTGTTTTCAGAAAGGGAAACAGCCACAGTTTCCGAACCGGTATCATCTAACAGCTTGCGAATTTCTGCCACGGTTTTGCGCGGAACGATAACACCGGCCATTTTTTCGGCTCCATTAGGCAGGGGAGATTCCACACAAGCCAAGCGGTGTCCATCTGTGGCAACGATTCTCAAAACTTTAGTTTCGCCTTCGGTTTTGGCATGAATATAAAGCCCATTTAAATAATAACGTGTTTCTTCGGTAGAAACGGCAAATTGCGTGCGGTCTATCACATCTTTTAATTCTTCTTTGCCCATAGTAAAATTAATCGGCAGACTGTCGCCGGAAATCACCGGAAAATCTTCCACGGCAATTGTGGAAAGTGAAAATTTTGAACGTCCGGAAGCAATGCTCAATTGCCCCTTTTCATCGGGAAAAATGATTTCTACTTCCGAGCCGTCGTTTAGCTTACGCACAATGTCATAAAGCATATGTGCCGGCGCGGTTGTCGCACCTTTTTCGCTGATTTTTGCATCGGTGATTTCAGTAATTTCAGTATCCATATCGGTGGCCTTAAAGCTGATACCGTCGCCCAAAGCCTCAATACGCACATTAGATAAAACCGGAATAGTGTTCCTTTTCTCAACAATGCTCTGAACATGGTTGAGGGTTTTTAACAAAGTAGCTCTTTCAATTGTAAATTTCATTTTTTTTGACCATAAAAACAGTTATTCTCCACTACCGAAAAGCATAACATAATCCGCCAAAAGCAAAAGATAAAAAGCAGAGTCGTTCACAGATTTTTTGTGAATAAAAACGGTATAGGCTTATCGTTGCCTATTTTATCAAAGAGACAATGGGTAACGACCAAGTTGCAAATAAGTTTGAAATTATGGATTTAAGTTTCGGGTATGAAAACAGAACATAAAAAAACACCCTGACAATCAGGGTGTTTTGATTAAAATACGTTGTTTAATTTTCCAGCATTCGCCGTAAAGTATCAACATTTTCGGCCAAAGAAGAATCTTCCACAATTAACTCTTCCACTTTGCGTACGGCGTGCATTACCGTTGTATGATCGCGGTCAAATTTACGCCCGATTTCAGGCAAGCTACGCGAGGTTAATTGTTTGGCCAAATACATGGCAATTTGCCGTGGACGAGCCACCGTGCGGGCACGTCGTGACGATTGCAGTTCTTTGACAGAAATATTGAAATATTCCGCCACTTTTTTCTGGATTTCATCAATGGTTGTTTTGCGGTCAATGGAACGTAGCATATCTTTTAACACATCTTGCGTCATGTCCAAAGTAATTTCCCGATCCGACAACAATTGTGAATGAGCCACGATTCGTCTTAACGAGCCTTCCAATTCACGAATGTTTGTGGTGATTTTTTGGGCTAAAAACTCTGCCACTTTTTCCGGAAGTTCAACCCCCATCTGACGAGCTTTGTTTTGCAAAATTCCCATTCGCAAATCAAAATCGGTTGGGTGAATATCTGCAACCAACCCGCTGTTTAAGCGTGATTTTAAGCGGGCTTCAATCCCTTCTAAATCAGAGGGAGATTTGTCTGCAGAAATAATAATCTGTCTTCCTTCTTCAATCAGGGAATTAAAAGTATAGAAAAATTCTTCCTGAGTGGATTCTTTATTGCTCATAAATTGAACGTCGTCAACCATCAACACGTCCACCGAGCGGAATTGTTCTTTAAAAGCGGCGGTATCTTTATAACGCAGGGCTTTGACAAACTTATATAAAAATTGTTCGGCGGAAAGATAAATCACGTTTCGATTCGGATCTTGTTGGCGAATATGCCAAGCAATTGCATGCATCAAATGTGTTTTGCCCAACCCAACGCCGGAATATAAGAACAACGGATTAAACGATACATTTTTGGATTCGGCAACTTTACGAGCGGCGGCATAAGCAAATTCATTGGTTTTGCCTACCACAAAAGTATCAAAGGTGAACGCGGGATTAAGCGGTGCCGAAAGCTGCATATTGCCGTCAGTGCGAACATAATCGTTTACGGCTGTTCCATAGTTTGAAATATATAAACTCTGCGGTGTCGGCGTTGTAACAATCTTTTTCAAAAGCGACGTATCACCGGAATTCATGGTTTGTACCACAAAATTAACTTGTTTGATTTCGGGGTTTTTGTGTTCCCAGATTTTATGGATTCGTTCCGAGTAATGCGTGATAACCCAGTTTTTCATAAAAGTCGTTGGGACGCAAATGTTCATCACACCGTTATTAAAAGAACCGATGCTTAATGGTTTCAACCAGCTATCATAGGCGGTTTCACCGAATTCCAATTTTAATTGGCTGCAGATCTGTCCCCATTCGTCTTGAACAGAAGTGTCATTGTTTCTTATTGCTTGTTCAGCCATTTCCGTTTCCCTAATCTAAAAGTTGATCCAGTTTTTAAAAAGACATTAAAATAACACCTTTTCCATACCAAGCCATAAACCGGCTTTTATAATAATTATCTTTTCATAATTTGACATTTAAAACGTCCGGTGGTTTGTGCCGTTTCAAAACTAACTTCATCCCACTTTGGGCGTTTAACTTCGCCCTCTTAACAAGCCCTCTTAACCTTTGGTTTTAAGCGCCGGTGGTTTGTGCCGTTTCAAAACTAACTTCATCCCACTTCGGGCATTTAATTTCCCCTTCTTAATAAGCCCTCTTAACCTTTGGTTTTAAGTGCCGGTCTTTATGAACAATCATTTTTTTACAGACCTTAAAATATTCTGGTCTCTAAATCTTTCATCACATCAAAGAGTGTTCATTAAGTACTCATTAAGTAGAGAAATACTAAACACGAAAAAAACAGAAAAACAATAGAACATTTATAGAACATTTAAATTAATTTTCTTGACATAGAGATTCTGCAGAGTCGGGCAGGTAGCTTATCTTTGAGCAAAAAAAAGACACCAAAACACTGCCTGCCAGCAGGGTTAAAGTGTCATAAAAAACAAATAACAAATAAAACTTATAAAGCTTTAATTTTTTGTGCTAAACGAGAAATTGTCCGTGAAGCGGTATTTTTATGAAAAACGCCTTTTTGAGCAGCGCGCATCATTTCGCTTTCGGCAACTTTTAATGCCGTTGCGGCATCATCTTTATTGCCGGCCGCAATCAAAGCATCAACTTTTTTCACAAAAGTTCTGACACGGCTTCTTCTCATACCGTTAATCATGCTACGTTTAGCATTTCTTCTAATTCTCGTTTTTGCCGATTTATGATTGGCCATATTTTTATTCCTTAAATTAAATTACAAAATTTATTCTGGTATGCTTTATAGCCGTTCCTTTTAACGAAAGTCAACAACAATTTTAAAAAAAAGTAAAAATTTTAATGTTGTCCCGTCAAAGTGACGCGCACAATCAACGGCATTTTATTAACCAGAGCGATTTGCAGCTCTTCGTTATCACGGGAAAAGCTCAAATAATCAGCCTCTTTTTGTTGTAAGGTCCAACCCAATTGTGGCAGTGTGTCTTCATAAAATCCGGCCACAAAAGAGAATTTACCGAAATTGGTTTGCAAGTAAGCTTCCACAAAGCGAGTTTCTTCATTGCCAAAAGAAATGTTATCGGATTGAATTTGCATCATTTTGTCAGGGATTGGCACATCTTCCATACCTTCAATAAAAAAGTTTGCCGCATTGACGTTGGCACACCAAAATAGTCCCAGACTAAAAATCAAAACAAAAAGTTTTTTCATGTATCCTCCTTTATTTTTGTAAAGTTTCGCAATAAAATGTTGAGCGGCCGCCCAAAACGATTTTTCTTATTCCGCCGGTTTTGTTTATGTCGCAAATGCAATTCGGGCAACGTTGGCCGGTCTTGTTATAGACGCAATGTTTATTTTGAAAATATCCCATACTGCCATCCGGTTGACGATAATCTTTTAAAGTGGAACCACCGGCTTCAATAGCTTTATGTAACACTTCTTTAATGGATTCGGCCAATTGTTGGCATTCTTTTTTGCTTAAATCCGCTGCTGGCCGTTGTGGCAGAATTCGTGCGCCGAAAAGTGCTTCCGATGCATAAATGTTGCCGATTCCACATACAACCTGCTGGTCAAGCAATACGATTTTGACGGGCGTTTGCCGATTTTGAAATTTTTGGTAAAGATAATTACCGTTGCAGCCATCGGCCAAAGCGTCAATACCCAATTTTTGTAAAAACGGATTCTGTGTAAGCTTGTCCGTCGGAAAGGCAACAAACATTCCAAACCGCCGTGCGTCATTAAAAATCAAACAACCCTTATCGGTTGTGATAACGATATGGTCGTGTTTTGACAAAGTTTCCGGCCGTTTTTCACAAATTTTGACTCTGCCGCTCATGCCCAAATGCCAAAGAATACTTAAATTGTTGTCAAGCCTGACAAGGATATATTTGGCGATTCGTTTGAAAGAGATAATACATCCGCCGTTTATTTTTGTTTCTGTATCATTGGGTATCGGCACACGAAACCGTCGGCAAAAAATTTCCGTTTTTTTGATTTTTGCCCCACAAAAAGCTTTTTTCAAAGCATTTTTAATTGTTTCCACTTCCGGCAGTTCCGGCATCAAATTTCTCCGATTGCGTGATTTTGTCTGTTTATATCATACTGGCAGAAAAATATTACGTAATCTTTAATTGTTGTTGCCAAATTTGCTAATCAGGGGTACAAAAAAGTTATGAAAGAAAAAAAAATACGCACTAAAAAATATTTTGCGCCGCAGAATGAAGGAAAAGAACATCACTGCGACCATCCGGGATGCCCTGAAAAAGGGGAATATCGCGCCCCAAAAGACCGGACTTTGAAAGAATATTATTGGTTTTGCTTAAAGCACGTGCAGGAATATAATGCTCGTTGGAATTATTATGCCGGCACGGATGATGAAGAAGAAAAAATCAAATCCCGCATGCATTTTGGTGGATTTCGCTCCAAAATCAAATATCAATTCGGATATGATTTTATTGATGAACTCGGTATAGACGGAAGTTTTGCCGATTCGGCATGGAAAAACAACGTGTATTTTAACGCACGTGACCGCGAACATGCGACCGTTATGGAAATGGATTTAGATGAGATTACCGCCGATTCGCTAAAAAAACAATATAAAAAGTTGGTAAAAAAATATCATCCGGATGTCAATGCCGGCAATAAAGATTGCGAGGAAAAGTTCAAAAAAATTGCGATTGCCTATCGTGAGTTAGCTGCCAAATTTACAGATAAAAATTGATTTGTTAACCATTTTATGCTACACTAACCATATATGTATGTGGATTTTGGAGAGGCATATGTCTGACATTGATAAATTACGCGGCACTCCACAAGGTCATACAAAAAATTTAGGTTCCAGTGCTTTGAAAAAAGCAGCTATTACTGTTGCCGTGGCAGCCAGTACCTTGAGCGCTGCACCTAGGGCTAACGCCTCTACCGTCAAAGAAAACGACCGCCTGCAAGATAAAGTTGAAAATATTGCGGATAACCCAACGGTTTCTCAATCTGCTAAAGAAAAAACAATCAGTATGGAAGAAGCGATTGAGTTTACCAAAGAAGAAGCGCTTGGGTTACAAGATTTGCAGGAGCTACAAGAAAAATTTGTTAAGGAACAACAGGCTCTTGCAAAAGCTCAAAAATCGGCATCGGTAGAAAATAAAGAATCAAATGTTCATGATTTTGCCGAGCAAGTGATGGTTTTGGGTCAGGATGTCACGTTGCAAAAACTTGGTGTAGACATCACATATCAGCCAGGTAATGACAATTATTTACTCCAAAGTGAGGCTAATGAAATTGTCGTTCCGCAACGAGAATTAAATTACGGTCAAATGAAAGCTCAATATGATTTAAGACAATTTTTCAAATTTTCTCGCCCAACCACGGAAATACATATTACTGTAAATTTGGATTCAAGGTGTATTCAATTTGATAAAAAAAATCACGAACAAAAATATGCCGCGCTGAAAATATCAAATGGTTTGGGAGCGGCTTATATGCCGGCGTTCAACAGTATTATTAATATAGAATATGCCGGCGCCGTATCTGAAAAAGAGAGAGAAAGCCGGTTAAACCAAATAATACAAGAGGGATATTTCACAGAACATGAAATGTCACACCGCGCTGATGATAAATCGGGTGCTTTTGGAAGTATCAACAAAACACCGGAGCAGCGTGCCAAGCTTAATGTACTTTCTGAAATTAGAGCCAATATGGTTGAAGCGGGGATTGCCTATGAGCATTATAAAAAAACCGGCAGTCTGGACGGGTTTGATCTTGTATCAAACAGCGACATGACGGCGGTTAAAGAATATTTGTTGCAAAATCCCAAGGCCGAAAATTGTGAAGCGCTCATTGCTGAAACAGTATATAAAACATGGTTGGAAAAAAACAATAAGGAAAACTCATATTACAGTAATCAGGCGTTACAAGCGGCGCAAGAAGTTTCCTATGCCGCTAAATATGGTTCAGAATACTCTGCCGCTTCAAAATTGACGGATTCGCCGGCATTTGATAAAGAATACTACAAAGTCGTAGACAAGATGTTTGACAATGTTCCAGGGCTGGGTGATGTCCGTGCTCAAGTCAATCCGGATTTTGCGCTCAATGATGGTTTGGTGCGGCAAATTAATGAACGTTTTAAAAAAGATGCCAAGGTGACCGCGTTGATGGATTTAGTCACAGCTGATGCGGAAAATGCTCGTCAGGCCAATCGGGCGATAAAAGAATTCTTGCAACCGATTCGTCAAGCCGATAAAGATGGTGTGCGCACGCCTGAAGAACAAGCCAAAATAGATGCGCATGTCGCTCAAACATTGCTTGAAAAATCAGGCAGATTAGTACAAAAATCTAAAACGCCTGTCAAACAAACAACCGTTGATGTCAGGCTTATGGCTCAAAATACGAACAACCTCTGAACTTCTGGCAGAAAGCCTTACATCTCGCTTAACAATTTGACGTATTTTTTAATAATTTCAATTCGTCTTGTGTAATCGCTTAAATTGCCTTCAATAAAAAGCTTTTGATCGGGGCGGATTTTCACAACGCCGAACGAACGATTCATCAAATCAATCAGCTTGTCCACGGCCTTAAACGTGTTGTTATGAAATGCAATCAGGATTCCTTTGGCGCCGGCGTCAATTTTGGCGATGTTCGCAGCATAGCACATTTGTTTGATTTCAATGGTGGTAAGCAAATTTTCCACTTCCGGCGGTATCGGTCCGAAACGGTCAATCAACTCTTCGCGCATATCCAGAATTTCTTCATTATTTTTCAGCGAGCCGATTCGTTTATACAATCCGAGCCGTACGCCCAAATCTTTAACGTAGTTTTCCGGAATCATAATCGGAATTCCGGTGGTGATTTGCGGCGCCCAGTCATCGGCGGTAAACACCGCAGCCGATTCGTTTACTTCTTGGTGTTGCATGGCGGCTTTTTGGCGGACGATTTCTTCTTCCAACATATGGTGGTAAAGCGCAATGCCGACATCTTTAATGTGACCGGATTGCTCGGTGCCCAACACATTGCCCGAACCGCGGATGTCCATGTCGTGGCTGGCAAGCGAGAAACCCGCGCCCAAAGTGTCCAGCGCCGATAAAATCATCAGCCGTTTTTCCGCCACCGGTTTAAGTTTCTTTTTGGCCGGAATGGTAAAATAGCAATAGCCGCGCACTTTGGAACGTCCGATTCGCCCGCGCAGCTGATAAAGCTGTGCTAAACCGAACATATCGGCGCGGTGGATAATCATTGTGTTGACGCTGGGCATATCAATGCCGGATTCTATAATGGTGGTGGACAACAGCAAATCATATTTTCCGGCGGCAAAATCGTTCATCACATCCTCAAGTTCCTTAACCGGCATTTGCCCGTGTGCGATTGCCATTTTAATGTCCGGTGCCAGAGCTTTTAACTCCTGTTCCATGCCGGCGATATCCGAAACCCGCGGACAGACAAAGAAAATTTGCCCGCCGCGGAATTTTTCGCGGTAAATGGCTTCTTTAATCATCACCGAATCAAAGGGCATGACAAATGTGCGTGCCGCCAGTCGGTCAATCGGCGGTGTGGCGATAATGCTCAACTGTTTAACGCCGGTCAACGAAAGCTGCAAAGTCCGCGGTATCGGCGTGGCGCTTAAAGTTAAGACATGCACATCGGCTTTCAGCGCCTTAAGTTTTTCTTTGTGGGCGACGCCGAAATGTTGCTCCTCATCCACAATCAACAGCCCGAGATTACAGAACTTAACGTTTTGCGATAACAACGCGTGTGTGCCGATAACGATTTCTACGGCGCCGTTTTTGAGTCCTTCCTGAGTTTCACGTATTTCTTTGGCCGAAACCAAACGGGAGAGCATCCGCACCTTAACCGGAAAACCTTCCAACCGTTGTTTAAAGTTAAGATAATGTTGCCGCGCCAAAAGCGTTGTCGGCACGATAAGCGCCACCTGCGCCCCGTTCATCGCTACCGTAAATGCCGCCCGCAGCGCCACTTCGGTTTTGCCGAAGCCGACATCGCCGCAAACCAGTCTGTCCATCGGCATGCCGGCGTTTAAGTCTTTTAACACGTCGGCGATGGCGCGGCGCTGGTCATCGGTTTCATTATACGGAAAACGGGCGCAAAAATCATCATAAACGCCGGCTGGCGGCACAAATGCATCAGCAGTTTTAAGCTCGCGCTCGGCCGCAACTTTAATCAATTTTTCCGCGATGTCTTTGATTTTTTCTTTAACCTTGGCTTTTTTGGCTTGCCATGCCAGACCGCCCAAAGTGTCAAGCGTTACGTTTTCATCATCGGAGCCGTAACGGGAAATCACGTCAATATTTTCCACCGGCACAAACAATTTGTCATCATGGGCGTAGATAATCTTAAGACAATCATGCGGTGCCCCACCGGCGGTAATGTTCTCCAACCCCATAAACCGGCCGATGCCGTGTTCAATATGTACCACCAATTCACCGACCGCCAATGATGAAACATCGGCAATAAAATCTTCGGCGCTGACTTTTTTGCGTGCCTTGCGGTTTTGCCGTTCACCCAAAATATCGGTTTCCGAAACAAGGCAAAATTCACTGTTCTTAAAACCGTGCGGCAACCCCAAAATAACAAGCGCAATTTTTTTATGCGCGGTTTTATTCAAAGCATCCGTGAAAGTATCGGCAAAGGTCAGGCCTTTAATACCGTATTCGTTCATCAGGGTATAAAGCCGTTCGCGCGAACCTTCGGAATAACAACAGACGATTCTTCTCAAGCGGCCGTTTTCAATCAGATAATCTTTAACATCTTGGTAAACGGCGGCGCTGTTGATGTTTTTGGCATGGGCAAAATCACGTGCCGGAATAACTTTTTGATTAAGAACCGATTCGCTGTCCGGCAGGCTCAAAGCGGTCAGTTTAACAGCTTGTTTTTTCTCGGTGATAGCGTTAAATTCGGCCGCCTTTAAATATAAAAGTTCCGGCTTTATGGGACGATAAACGGTTTCTTCGGCGGCGTTTTTAATTTTCAAAGCCTCCAACCGTGCCGTGTAATAATCAATAATGCTGTCTTCTTTGGCTTGCAGGGCGCCGTCATAATCATGACCTAAAACCACATAAGCGCTCGGCAGATAATCAAACAACGTCGGCAGGGCGTCTTCATAAAAAAACGGCAGCCAGTTTTCCATGCCCAAATATTTCCGTCCGTTGGAAACGGATTCATAAATCTCGTCTTTTAAGCCCTCGGTACCGAAAGCTTCGCGATAAGCGGAACGGAAGTTTTTAATGGTGTTGACGTCCAACACCACCTCGTTGGCAACCCCGAAAACATATTGATCAATCACGCCGACGGTGCGTTGCGTCAGCGGGTCAAAAGTGCGGATTTTTTCAATATCTTCGTCAAAAAGGTCAAGCCGTACCGGCATTAAAGCACCGGTCGGAAAAATATCAATAATATCGCCGCGCACGGCGTATTCACCTGGCTCCATCACTTGTTCAACTTTGGTGTAGCCGTTGACGGCGGCATAATGCATAAAATCATTAAAATTGAGTTTGCCGCCGGTTTTAAAAACACGTTGCGAATTCAAAAAAATCTTTTTCGGCGGCAGCTTTTGGATGACGGCGCCGATACTGGCGATAATCAGCCGCGGCTTTGAGGCATTCGGCTCGTGCGCAAGTTCTGCCAAGGTTTCCAGACGTGCGGAAACAATATTAACATTTGGCGAAACCCGATCATAAGGCACGGTATCCCATGCCGGAAAAGTCAACACTTGCAAATCGGGGTTAAGATAACGCACGGTGTCAGCCGTTTGTTCCAGCTCCACCCCGTTGCTGACGATGTATAAAACATCGTGTTTTGCGTTTTTCAGGGCTTCCGTCAATAAAAAAGCGTCATATCCGCCAACCACTGACGAAAGCGTCTTACCACGCCAAATGTTAAACAAGTCTTCCATAACCCGATTTATAAACGCCTGCAAAAAATAAGGCAACAGAAAAGTTTAAGCCATGCAGTCTTTGAGCTTGACAAACAAGATAAAATTTTCAAAATAAAAACACTTAAAATTATATCATTATGAAAAGTTTTTTAGAATTATTGGGTACGCTTGCCGCTTTGTTGTTAAAAACTTTGGCAGGCATTGTCGCTGTTGCCGTTTTGTTGGTTGTCAATATGGTGTTTGCCGGTTTGGTCGGTGCGTTTGCCGGTTGGCTGCTGGATTTGATTTTTTCGCATCCGTTGGCGGGTTTGTTTGCCGCTTTGGGCTGCCCGTCCGGCGGCATCTGGCTTTTCGGCGCTTTGGCCGGCTTGGTTTGCGGATTGTTTAAATTTCACATTCGT
The DNA here is from genome assembly GCA_944393205.1 of uncultured Alphaproteobacteria bacterium. Classification (GTDB taxonomy): domain Bacteria; phylum Pseudomonadota; class Alphaproteobacteria; order RF32; family CAG-239; genus CAAFZY01. Next base: position 13,619 of record CALXZI010000011.1, read on the forward strand.
TTCAACCGTATTCACAAAAAACAGGCATAAACTTAACCCCTTGCTCTTGATAGAGCAGGGGGTTTGAGGTTTTAAAAAAGAATTGTCAAAAGGATCAAAAAATGATATAAAAGTAAAAATCATTTAAGTTGGAGATATTAGTCCATGGAAAAGGCGTACAAAACATACAAAAACAAGGCGGAAGTTGAAGCCGATTATGATAATTTTAAGCGAGATTGGGAAATAGACGCCGAACAATGCATGGCGCGGCATAAGAGCGGCGTGGAGCTTTATGCCATAAAAGAACGTGAAGAAAACGGTCGAAAACGGTTGCAAATACATCGTGAATTTGCCATCGGAGAGGAATTTCCGGATTTGAACAGCAAAGAACTGCCGAAATTTTTTGCATATTTGAATGCACAATTTATGGTATTGTATGAAAGAGATATGCCCAAAGCGGAAGAAAAAGAAATAACAGAAGAAGACCGCCGCAAAAATATGGAAGAGCGTGATAAAAATTTAGTTGAAATGGCTCGTGAAGAGGGTTATCCGGAAGAGCAAGTGAAAAGATATGAGCAATACCTTAAAAGCACATTGGAAGAACGGTTAAACATGGGACGAAAGAGGTAACGGCTATGCCGGCTGTTAAAGACTTAACCAACAATCCGACGTTTCGCGGCATAGAAGAGCCGGTTGCCTTATATTTCAGCTACGTAGATATTGATAAATATGATTATTATGAACAAAATAAAAAAGAATTAAAAAATCTTAAAAATACCTGTAAAGAAGAACTGGTTCACTATTTAAGAAAAACAAATTTTAAAGTTGTTACCGATGATAACCCGCTGGCTGCAGATCCGAGCATGATGGTGGTTTCAGACACGGGAATCCAAACGCCATTTGAAAAATCCAAAGCGGGGAGCCGTAAAACTGTCATACTGCAGTCAGAGTTATTCGTGCAAAAGCCTTATTTCCGAGACTCCCCAAGAAGGGGTTTTAGTATGAAGATGTCTTACGGACACCGCCCTCAACACAAGGGTAATAGTTATATTAAAGAATTTGCCTTATTTTGCAAGCGTTTTTATTTACCCGAAAGTGTTATTTTAACAATTTCTTTTATAAAAGTTATCTCTAGTTTTTATCCAATTTTTTATCATTTTCGTTTCGTAATTATTTTAAAAAAGGCTGTTCATTTTTTATCCTTTTAAAAATTTAATTGCCAAACAATTTTGCCGATGCTAATTTATCGGCATAAAAATGTGGGGTTTAATTTGATGAATCGGCGTCAGTTTTTAATAAATACGCTTCTTGCCATGGGCGTGATAAGTTTGTTATCCGCCTGTGAGGAGCAGAACAAAAAACATTTGCCGGCACGGAAAGGAGCAAACATGAAAGTATTGATGATAAATGGTAGCGGACACGAAAAAGGCTGCACCTATACGGCGTTAAGCGAAGTTGCCAAAGTCTTAAATCAAGAAGGGATTGAAACCGAAATTATTCAACTCGGAACGGGCGCTTACCGCGACTGTATCGGCTGTCAGACCTGCCGCAAGTTGAACGGTCGCTGTGTGTTTAATGATGACATTGTTAATAGTATTATTGAAAAAGCGGAACAAGCCGCCGGTTTTGTTTTTGGTTCGCCGGTTTATTACGCGCATCCGTCAGGGCGTTTGCTTTCGGTTTTAGACAGGGCTTTTTATGCCGGCAGTGCGGCATTTGCTTTTAAGCCCGGCGCCGCGGTGGTTTCGGCGCGGCGGGCAGGGACGACGGCTGCCATTGATGTGATAAACAAATATTTTACCATCAACAAAATGCCGGTTGTTTCTTCTTCATACTGGAATGAAGTGCATGGCAACACGCCTGAAGAAGTGCTGCAGGATAAAGAAGGTCTGCAGACCATGCGCAATTTGGGCAAAAATATGGCATGGGCGTTAAAAATGATTGATGAGGCCAAAAACGGCGGCTTGAATCCGCCCGAACAGGAAAGCGGCAGCCGCACTAATTTTATCCGCTGATTTTGCGTCGTCCTTTCTGATGATTGGCGCGAATGGCAAAAATCTGTTAAAGTCTTCAGACAGGTAAAGTCATTTATCTATTTGGCTTTCGGTGAATGGATCGGCGCGATGTCCGACAAGATGAATTAAAGTGTAGTCTTTTTCAAACTCATTCAGTTCATCGGCAGATAAGCGCACATTTGCCGCCCCGAGAAAATCTGTTAAATGTGCAGGATTTGTTGTTCCCGGAATAGGCGCAATCCAGTCTTTTTGCGAGAGCAGCCAGCCCAATGCAATTTGTGCCGGCGTGACGCCTTTGTCTTTTGCCAGCTCCTCCACATATTCAACCAGCTTAATATTATTCTGCATATTTTCTTTGTTGAACCGCGGAATAATATTACGAAAATCACCTTGCGCAAATTGCGTATCCTTTTGTATCTGTCCGGTCAAAACTGCCTTGCCCAAAGGTGAAAACGGCACAAAACCAATGCCTAGTTCTTCCAATGTCGGCAACAATTCGTCTTCAACTTTGCGGTACCACATGGAATATTCGCTCTGTACGGCTGTAAGCGGACAAATGGCATGTGCCCGACGCACTATGTTTGCATTTGCTTCCGAGATGCCCCAGTTTAAAATTTTGCCTTCTTTGATTAAATCTGCCATTGCACCGGCTGTTTCTTCTATCGGCGTATTCGGATCAACTCTGTGCAAATAATAAAGGTCAATATAATCGGTTTGTAAACGTTGCAGCGATTTTTCCACCGCCGTTTTAACATAATCAGCTCGGCCGCATATGCCTATCGGACGTCCGAGTTCGTCTTTAACCTCATCATAAAGATTGAAGCCGCATTTGGTGGCAATAACCACACTTTGTCGTATTGGTTTCAAGGCCTCACTCAACAGTTTTTCATTTTCGCCGCATCCATATACATCTGCCGTGTCAAAAAAAGGTAACGCCGAGATCGTATGCGCCGCGGATAACATTGACGGCATCCCCAAAAGGAATATATGGCGGATAACTTTGTGAAAAGCCCATACATCCCAAGCCGATAGCCGAAACTTTCAATTTACTTTTGCCTAAAAATCTTTTTTTCATAACAAATTCTCCATATTTATGCCAATTTTAGTGATTTTCCCAGTTCATAAGCTTTTTGCGGATAATTGGTATGATTAACGGCACCGGCCGGCCACACGCCGGGAGCAATAACCCGACCGACATTTTCCCAACCGAGATATTTGACAAGGAAATTATAATGGTTAACAAGGATGGCTTCCTTTTCTGCGGAATTATCTGCATAGGTCATCAATAAAGCCGCTTTTTTGGGACGGTGGATTTGTCCGTTAATCGCATAAAAGCGGTCAATAACGGCTTTTAACTGTGCAGAGAAACCGAAATAATACATCGGTGTGGCAAACACGATCATATCAGCATCAACAATATGCTGCCGGACAAATTCAAAATCATCTTTAAAAACACATGGACCGTTCATACCGCAAGAGTTGCAGCCGATACAGGGGTGGACTTCCTTAAAAGCAGAATCAAAGCGCACAATTTCATGTCCGGCTTCTTTAGCACCTTTAATAAAATTATCTGCTAATGTGTTGGAATTGCCGTTTTTGCGCGGACTTCCGGTTAAAACCAAAATTTTCATTTTACCTCCGTTTGCTGCTGTTGAAACCTGCGGCAAAACTGATAAAGTGGCTGCCGCCAATGTTGTTTTTATAAAATCTCTTCTTTTCATAATAATCATTCCTCTTGTAAAATCTCTATTCGGGCGGAAAAGCCGCCTTTTGTTTCCGCCAGATGCTCAAGCCCGCTGTCTATCTCGCCGAGTTCAATCAGGTTGTTGTCCATTGTTTTCCCGTGGTCTTTATAGAAAAATCCGAAATTTCCCCATGGCGCGTATATAAACATCTTGCCTTTGGCTGCAATCATGCCGCGCGGTACACCGGCAAGCGAAACGGGACGGGAAAATTCGCTGATTTTTTCTTCACCGGCAAAGTCAATGAATTCAAATTCTGCCGGCAGCATTGGCAAAAATTGTTCAACCGCGGCATTCTCTGCCATCTGGACGATGACTTCCTTTTGTTCAAAACTTAATTTAATTTTCATCGTTTTATTCTCCGTTATATCTCCGCCAAACGCCGCATTGTTCCACAGCGAAACGGCGGCAATCAGTCCGGCAAAAATTTTTCTCATCGTTTTTATTCCTCATAAATCGGCTGATAATTATCAACATCTGCCTCTTTAATCAGGTTTATGGCGGTCATCGCGTTCGCCAGCCCAACATAGGGAATGGCCTGCACCATTGCCGCTAACAGTGTTTCTTTGTCGTTACCGGCTTTAAGCGCGCCGATAACATGGGCAGACAACTGTTTTTCCGCGCCGAGGGCGGTTAAAATAACGAGTAACAACAATTCGCGTTGTTGGATTGTCAAACCGCCGCGGGTGTAAAAATCACCGAAACAAAAGTCAGTTAAAGTATCCGGCACGATATCTTTATATTCCGCGGGCAGTGAGCTCATCGCCTTTTTTACTTCGTCACCGTAGAGTTCTGTTTGTATAGCCAGACCTTTTTCGTGCCGGTCGGCATCGGTTGTGATTCCGGCATTCTCCAGCGGCAGCGTGATGTTTCTTTCTTGAATGACTTCATTAAAAACGCCGATGGCGTTTAATGTTCGCGGAAAACCGATAAACGGCGCGCATTGATAGATAGCCTCGCGGATTGTCAAAGGTGAATTGCCGACATTAAGCGCCGCGCCGATATGCGCTTTCAGTTGCGGCAGTGTTTGCATGGTCGCCAAAGAAACCACGGTTATCAATTCACGTTCTTGGTTGTTTAAGTTTCCGGTATAGAAAACTTCGCCGAAGATATTACGTTGCAAAATTTCCATAAATTCGGGGTCGGTCGGACTGGCTGCCCGCTTGTTTAAAAACAATTGTTCATAAGTTTTATCAGCGCGTTCGCTTCTGGTCATGGCTTTATTCTCCTCGGCATTAACAAAATTAGTGTGAAAAAACAGGGCGGCAAATAAAATATATTGAAAAAACTTCATACATACCTCCGAAATATTGGTTGGGAACTGTTTATATTATGCTTGACGTTTGGCAAAAAGTCTAATACCGTTTATTTATGGTGCTATAACTTAAACTTATAGTGAGGACATCATGGAGCTGACACAATTACGTTATTTTAAAATAGCCGCAGAATGTAATAATTTAACAACAGCGGCGGAAATGCTACACATTTCCCAGCCGGCTCTCAGCCTTGCTATCAGAAAATTGGAAGAAGAACTCGGTGTATCGCTGTTTGAACGCTCAAAGAATAAATTATGCTTAAACGATGCCGGCCGTCTGGCTTTGACATATGCCGAAGCGGTTTTAATCAAAGCCGATGAAATGAAGAGCACGTTTTATCAGTTTATCCACAAAGATAATGTGTTGTCGCTTGGTTTTTGTGATCCGGGGCCGATGCGTTTTTCCGTTCCTTTGTTGCAAAAAGCAAATCCCGATATCAACATAACTTCCGCCTTGCTGCCGGATGAAAACAATTTGGAAACGCTGTTGCTGACGCATAAATACGATGCGGTTATATCTATCAAAAAACCCAAAAACGAAGATATTATCACCGTGCCGTTTGCCGATGAGGAATTGATGTTATCGGTTCCTGCCGGCCATCCGTTGGCAAAAAGAAAAAGCGTTTGTCTGCATAATGAAGAAAATTTGCAGTTGATAAATTATTCCGGAGATGGTGCGTATGTCCGCCAAATACAGCCTTTTGTTGATTGGTTAACCGACAAATTCGGCATGAAAACCTATAATGACTACTTTGTATTCCGCCAACTGCTGGAAAACGATAATTTATTGTGCTTTACGACCAAACTTGTCCGCAATTACCGCAATGACGGCGCTGAACGTGTTATCATTCCATTGGAAGATGAGAACTTAAAAACAACTTATTTCCTTTCTTATCTGAAAAGCAATCAAAAATATCTTTCGCCGCTTTTGGCATGGGTGGAAAAACGAGTTTCATGTCATGAAATATAAAACATCTCCACAAGGAGATTTTTTTATAGTGGTTGATGCGCACCATTTAGGTGAATATGTTGCAAATATATATAAACGCTCTATAACAAGGCATTAAATATCTTTTTGCTTGATTTTAATGAGCGGCATACGGAAAATATTTTAAATTTCAAATATTTGGGTATTGTGAAATACAATATTTATCCCTATATATTAATTATCATATATTATGAACAATAATACATGATTTGGTTTATTGATTTTTTAATAGGAGAAAAATAATGCCAAAATATGGTGATAAAACAGCTAAAATACTTGATAATTATATGAAAAACTACAAACTAATGTCAGGCAAAACGAGAACAGGTTTGGTTGCGCCTGTAAAGGATATGTTTCGTAATTATGACACGATGAGGAAAATAAAATTAAAAGAAAGTGATCCATTTTTCCATTGTAAAGCAAATTATGAAGCAACAAAACGAGGCGGTTTATATGGTGCAGGTATCGCAAATATAATAGATGTTGGGAAAGAAGCCAAAGACATTCTTGTTAACAGATATCCCTTAAAGGATAGTTTGCGGGATTATCGGGCAAATTTGAGGGGACAGAAAGGCGCTCTGAGGGGCAAATCTTTGCGGGAGACCTGTCCGACACATCATACAAAATATAAATAGGAGAAAAAAATGAAAAAAAGCGCATTTTATATTGTCAGTATAACCATGAAAGTGGCAATTTATCTTGCGCTTTTTTCTCTTTTAACCGTCAATAATGCCATTGTTTGGGGTATTGAACCTTTAATACAATATCTTTATGCTATCGTTTCGGTAGTTTGTTTTGTGGCTTTTGGATTAACTTTTTGGGTCAGATGGCAGAAACCTGCCTACATAGTTTTCGGTGTATTTTTTGTCTGTTTTATACTAATGGGAAAATATGTATCTCAAATCAAAGAACAACTAGATATGGATGTCTGTTTGGACGGCGGCATGGTTTATGACCCCGTTCAAAAAATCTGCCGCAATGATTGCTGGAAATGGGACGATAAGCTCGGTTGCTTAAAAGAGTAAGCGGTAAAAGGAAAATGTAAACCGGTGATACCCGCGTCTCGCCTAGCCCTGATCGTCAAACCCCATAGGGGTTTGATTCCCCTCTTTTAAGCCAGAACAACAAAAAAGCACTGAACTTATTAAAAGCACAGTGCTTAAAAATTGGTGGAGCTGAGGGGTCATTCCGAGTCAAAAAATCTCCGGTGGAGATTTTTTGCCGGAAGGCATCAGATAGCGTTAAGGAGCCGCCCGCCGACAGGCGGCAGAGGCGAGTGTTACGCTAACTTGACCGAAGCGCAGTAGGCATTGCTCTTTAATAAAGAGCAAGCCTTACGGAGCAAGACCGAACCCCGTAGGGGTTTGATTCCCCTCTTTTAAGCCAGAACAACAAAAAAGCACTGAACTTATTAAAAGCACAGTGCTTAAAAATTGGTGGAGCTGAGGGGAATCGAACCCCTGACCTCTTGAATGCCATTCAAGCGCTCTCCCAACTGAGCTACAACCCCATAATAACTTTTTTAACGGTCGAGCGCTTTTCAAGCGCCTTGTGAACCTAAACTCGCCGCGGTTGCTACCGCTGCCCTTGCTCATTAAGGTATACAAGATGTTACAGACAAAATCAACAAGCATTTGTTGATTTTACTTAGCCATCCCAACTGAGCTACAACCCCATGACAAAAGTTTATCAACTTTCAATACGGCGCATATTACAATAAAAAATCCGAATGTCAAATAATTTTTTGCCAAATGTTTTCTTTGACGGCAAAATATAAAAAAAAGATGCCTGCAAAGACATCTTTTAAAATACGTACACTATCGCCTTTCAGCGGCTTTACGTGCTTTTTTGCGTTCAATGGCGGCGCTGATTTCATTCCAGCCTTTTTCCAGACTGCTTTGTGGTTTTTGGTTTGAAAAAACCTTATTACCGTAAAGACGAACAATATCGCCTACCGAAACTTTTGTATCGGTTGTAGCAATTTCCCGACCATCATCCAGTTTGACAATCCTTTTTGCTTTTGTGCCGGTAAAATCCATTTTGCCGACATAATCAATCTCATGTGGTTCGGCATTATTCCACTGATAAAACACACGATAATCAGCGCTGACAACAAAGACCAACCGAAGACAGATAGCTCCAAGGATGAACAAAGACAAAGCTTTCCGACCATGCCTTTCCCAAAACAGGCGTCCTTCAGCCAGATCCGCCCACCTGCCGGCAAAGAAAATGATTTGTATCAGCGAAAAACTTAACCATTTTAGTCCGCTGCTGAAAAAATTTTCATTGCTTTCGCCGAAGCACCAAATAAATTGTCCATAAAGCAACATAAAGAAGAGCGTTACCAGTAACGGAATAAACCAATTGTTTCCGTCACCGCAATAGACCCAAAACACCCATTGAAAACGGGTGTACCAAACAAATCCCAGTATCAAAAGTACCGAGCAGACAATCATAATAATTAAACTGAAATCATACATAAACTAAATAATATAAATTTATATAAATAACTATTCGTTCAAAAATCAAAAGTCAAGTAACAATGAAAAATCGCTTATCTGATGTAGGATAAGCGATTTTTCATAATCAATGGTGAAAAATTTTTCCGTTATAGATGGCGACAGTATCGCCTTTAGGATAAATCTTTTCATAATTAACACCATCAACTTTCCGGCAGAGAGGAAAGCGCGACCCGTCTGTCGTTACCACAACAACCCATACCGTTTCTTTGGTGCCGGCGGGAACAACAAGCTCCTGTGTGCTGCCTTCCACCCATGCATAATTTTTTTCCGATTGCGTTTCCGTTGTAATATAATCAATTACTTTTAACTCGCTCATCTGAATAATATATTCAGTGTGAGCCCGATCGGAAACAATCATGCCGATTCGGCCGGCGGGAATAAGCAGAATTGATATCAAAGAGATGATATACGATCCCACATTGAAACATGTCGGCGATTCAAGTTCTTTTTTGATATCAACAAAGAGACACGCAATAAATGGAACGATGATACAACCGATGCCGATAGCAACAACATACCAACGTTTGATGTCAGTAAAAAAGATAAAAGCCGCCAAAATTACAATTGTGCAGACGACAACGGAAATTTTGATGACCGATTTTGAATTTTTACTGACAGTCCTTAAACCGTGTTGGCTCAAAAAGTAAAATAAACCGCTTATGCCAACCATCATGGCAATAATGGAGAAAAAGATCCCCAGAGAATAAAACCAATCCATAATGCTTATTTTAATAAATAATTTTAAAATAGAAAAGAAACAGTGTAATGATATATTGTTTTTGTTTAAAAGGCAACAAAAAAGCCGGCCTAATTAGGTCGGCTTTGTAAGAATTCTTATGCTTATTTATTGAGTTGTGCAGCAACCTCAGAAGCAAAATCTTCTTCTTTTTTCTGCAAACCTTCACCCAGCTTAAAGCAAACAAAGTCCGTCAGTTTAATGTCGGTGCCAAGTTCTTTGGCGGCATCGGCAATAACCTGTTTGACTTTCTTGTCCGGATCCATAATATAAGCTTGTTCTTCCAAAACAACTTCTTCATAATATTTACGGATTCGGCCTTCAACCATTTTTTCAATAATATTTTCCGGTTTGCCCGAAGCTTTTGCTTGTTCGGCAAAAATACCTTTTTCATGCTCAACCGCAGCCGGATCAACATGAGCAATATCCAAAAACAGCGGGTTGGAAGCAGCAATGTGCATAGCAATATGTTTGCCCAGCTCTTTTAATTTTTCTTTATCGGCGCCGGATTCCAAAGCAACCAGCACGCCGATACGTCCCAAATTTGGTTTTAAGGCGCTATGCATGTAAGAAGCAATCACGCCGTTGCTTACTTCCAAAACCTTGGCACGACGTAAGTTCATATTTTCGCCGATTTTGGCAATCATATCAGTCAAGCGTTCTTCAAACGTTTTACCGCATTTTGGACAGTTAAAGTTTTTCATATCGCAAACTTCACCGTGGCACATCAAAGCCACTTTGGCGGCATCTTCAACGTATTCTTGGAAAATCTCATTTTTAGCGACAAAGTCAGTTTCGGAGTTGACCTCTACAACCGCGCCTTTGTTGCCCTCAACAGCAACGGAAACCAAACCTTCGGCAGCGATTCTGCTTGCCTTTTTGGCTGCAGTTGCCAAACCTTTTTTACGAAGCCAGTCAACGGCTTGTTCCATATCTCCGTTTGTTTCCACCAGCGCTTTTTTGCAATCAAGCATACCTGCGCTTGTGGTTTCTCTCAATTCTTTAACCATAGCGGCTGTAATTTCTGCCATTGTTTTATCCTTTTTGTATTAATGAAAACTCTCTTAACCGGCGGCAGTGTGAATCCACTGCCGCCTTCTTTGGAACACATCTGCACCCAAATAATGTAAAATTATTCGGCGGCAGGTGTTTCTTCTTTGGCTTTTTTAGAAACCCGCTTTTTAGCCGGTTTTTCTTCCGTTTCAGCGGAAACTTCTTCAACCTTTACGCCTTGCGCGGCAATTTCTGCCTGCATGCCGTCCAAAATGGCCGAAGAAACCAATTCGCAATAAAGCGAGATGGCGCGGATGGCGTCATCATTGCCCGGAACCGGATAATCAATTTCGTTCGGGTTTGCATTTGTATCAACAACACCAATGACCGGAATACCAAGTTTCTTTGCCTCTTTAACGGCCAGAGATTCTCTAGGCGTGTCAATCACAAACAGCATATCCGGCTGACCGCCCATGTTCATAATGCCGTTTAACGACAAAGCCAACTTTTCCTGCTCTTTTTTCAGGTTCAAAAGTTCTTTTTTGGTATAACCTTCTGTTTCATTGTTGGCAAACATTTCGTTCAACTTAACCAAGCGGTTGATAGATTTGTGAACGGTTTTCCAGTTGGTGAGCATACCGCCGAGCCAACGATGGTTGACATAATATTGTCCGCATCTTTCAGCGTTTTCTTTAACAATGTCCTGCGCCTGCTTTTTAGTTGCGACAAACAAAATCTTGCCGCCGTTTGCCGCCACTTCACGCGCGGCGTTTAAGGCCGTGTAAAGCATCGGATAGGTTTTTTGCAGATTAATGATGTGGACATTGTCCTTTTTGCCGTAAATATACGGAGCCATTTGCGGATTCCAACGACGAGCGTGGTGTCCGAAATGTGCGCCGGCTTCAACCAGCTGACGCAAAGTAAATGTAGGAAGTGACATATTATAAAATTCCTTCTTTTCCGGTTAAACCTCCGCAGACTTCTGGCTTTATCAAAAAGCACCGGAGCGAAGAAGCTTATAAAACATAAACTTTCCGCCTGTCTGCGTGTGAAATTACATAAGCCGGCGTCATTACCGTCTTATAAACCGACACCATTGCCGATTCAGCCAGTCTTTTATACGCATTTTCCATATTTTGCAAGCATTTTTTATTTTATTTTAAAATTTTTTAGAACAAAGGATTTTTTTTGATACTGAAAACCTTAATTCCAAGAAAATAATACCTCTGTTGAAATTGATTGCCGTAAATTTTTAAAAAAGGAATGCCTAAAAAATACATTTTAATTTTATATTCATCGCGCAAAGATACGGGAATTCTGTTAAACACAATAAATTCATTTGTGACTTCCGTAGCTTTTTTGAAATCAGCGCGTTTTTTAAGATCATTTTTTGCAGTATTGGTAATGGAGACTGGATTTTGCCGATAGTAATACGTCGCATTCGGTGCGCTAACCACAACATTGGCGGCAAAAATTACGGGGCAGGACCATAACATATCTTCGTAGTAAACGCCTTCGGCAAACAAAAATTTATTTTGCAAAATAAAGTCCCGCCGATATATTTTATTGACAACATAATTATAAGCAGGGAGTTTGCATAACTTAAACTTTTCTACAGGTTTAACGGCGGATTGTGATTTTTTGTGCCAAATGAGCGGCTTTTGTGAGTCGTCTTTGACACAGATGATGCCGCCGAGCGCCACATCGGCATTTTTGTTGTCGGCGGCGGTGTATAGCGTGTTATAAAAATCGGGATTAATCCAATCATCGGCATCTACAAACCCTAAATATTCGCCTTTGGCCAGAAGGATTCCCTTGTTTCGGGTAGCAGAAAGTCCGGCATTGTTTTGTTTGATGATTTTTATGCGAGTGTCTTTGGCGGCAAAGCGTTCCAAAATCTCTTGCGAATTGTCGGTTGAGCCGTCGTTAATACAAATAATCTCAAGATCTTTCAGGCTTTGTTCGCAAACGGATTGAAGGCATTTTCTCAAATAATTTTCCGCATTGTAAACAGGGATGATAACAGATATTTTAGGTTGTGCGGTCATGTTTTTCTCCGAAATTTTTATAAAAAACTACCTTTGTTAAGGTGGCCGGAGAGTTCAGAAATCATACTACACAAATAATCCTTTCAGCCTTTAGGCATACCAAAAAATCGGCAAACCCTAGACATACACTAAAAGCTCCCCGACCTTCATCGGGGATATATTTATTGACGGTAGCAACAAACTACCGGCAATATGACGGTGCTATATCCGGCACCGTGTGTAGCAATCAAGAGCTTCTGACGGCTCCGCACCTTTAACGGGTGCTTGGGGTAAAATACCCCGATTGCAGGAAACAGATTTTTTTATACATTGTCAAGCAAAAACAAAAAATGATTTTAACAGCAAACAGCGGTATCCAAACCAAAGGCAAAGAGGCTGATTTTTGTTCATTTTTAACATTTTGTGCTTGAGAATCTGGACAAAGCAGTCTATTTTAAGCTGATTAAAAAGTTTAAGGAAAAATAATGGCAGACTTATTTGAAACAACAACGCCGACAAAAACGGAATATTCGGCGCAAGATATTGAAGTGTTGGAAGGCTTGGAGCCGGTTCGCCACCGCCCGGGAATGTACATCGGCGGCACTGATGAAACCGCATTGCACCATCTGGTAGCCGAAATTTTGGATAATTCCATGGATGAGGCGGTGGCCGGTTACGCCAGCCGCATAGATGTCTGCTTAAATGCCGACAATTCAATAACCATTGCCGACAACGGTCGCGGCATACCGGTGGACGAGCACCCGAAATACCCAGGCAAGTCTGCCTTGGAAGTGATTATGACCACACTCCATTCCGGCGGCAAATTCTCAAGCAGTGTTTATAAAGTTTCCGGTGGTTTGCACGGTGTGGGTTTGTCGGTTGTCAACGCTTTGTCTGAAAACCTGACGGTAGAAATCGCCCGTGATAAAAAACTTTATCGGCAGGTTTACGCCAGAGGCATACCGCAAACCAAACTGGAACTTGTCGGCAATGTTTCCAACCGCCGCGGCACGACCATAACTTTCAAACCCGACGAAGAGATATTTAACGGCAATTCGCGCTTTGAACCCAATCGCATTTACCGCATGGCGCGCTCCAAAGCGTTTTTGTTCAAAGGAGTCAAAATTTTCTTCAAATGCGTGCCGGAGCTTATTCATGACGGCGATGCCACGCCGACGGAAGCCGAACTTAATTTTCCGAACGGCTTAAGAGATTTTTTAAATTATCAAATCGGCGGCCGCGCCACGGTCAACCGCACGATGTTTTCCGGTGATTCCGAACTGGCGCACGATGAAGGCCGCGTGGAATGGGCGATTACCTGGCCGGAAGATCAGAACGGCTTTTGCTATTCATACTGCAATACGGTTGTCACCCCGCAGGGCGGCACCCATGAACAGGGTTTTAAAAACGCGCTTTTGAAAAGCTTAAAAGAATATGCCGAAATGGCCAATTTCAAAAAAGCGGCAGGTGTCACAGCGGATGATTTTTTAAGCGATGCGGCGATTATGCTTTCGGTTTTTATCACCGATCCGCAATTTCAGGGCCAAACCAAGGACAAATTAACCTCAACCAAAGCCACCCGTCTGGTGGAAACCGCGGTCAAAGATTCGTTTGACCACTGGCTTTCTTCCGATCCGGAAAACGCCGCCGCGCTGTTGGAATATGTGATTGACCGCGCCGAGCTGCGCAAAAAGCGCAAAGAGGAAAAAGTCCAGCTGCGCAAAACCCCGACCAAAAAGCTCCGCCTTCCGGGGAAATTGGCGGATTGTTCGCAAGCCGCGGCTGAAAACACCGAAATCTTTATTGTTGAGGGCGATTCCGCCGGCGGTTCCGCCAAACAAGGACGCGACCGCGCCACGCAGGCGATTTTGCCCTTGCGCGGCAAAATTTTGAATGTAGCGAGCGCATCTTTGGAAAAAATTACCCAAAACCAGGAAATCAAAGATATGATTGAAGCCTTGGGCTGTGGGGTGAAAGAAAACTACAAAGAAGAAAATCTGCGTTATGAAAAAATCATCATCATGACTGATGCCGATGTTGATGGCGCGCACATCACCTCATTGTTGATGACGTTTTTCTACCAGCATATGCCGCAGCTGATTGAAAACGGTCATTTGTTTATTGCCACGCCGCCGTTGTATAAAATCGTGGTCGGCGGCAAGAACTATTACGCCTTGGATGATGAGGAAAAAGACAAACTTTTACAAAAAGTCGTCAAAGGCAATCAAAAGCCGGATATCAGCCGTTTTAAAGGTTTGGGCGAAATGAGCGCTCAACAGCTCAAAGAAACCACGATGGACAAGAAAAACCGCGTGCTTTTAAGAGTGGACATTCCGAGCACCAACACCGAGGAGGGCAGGGAAGAAGCGTTTGAAACCCGCCGTCGTGTGGAACAACTGATGGGCAAAAACCCCGAGTTGCGCTTCAAATTTATCATTGAACGCGCCAAGTTTGTGGATGATTTGGATATATAAATTTTTAAAGAAAATTATTTTTTAAAGAGCCTCATAATCCCACAAAAAAATAAAACGACATTCGTCCGTATCGCTACAAGCGGAACAAAGCTCATGCATATCAGCGATGGTCAAATTTTTCAAGCATCGCCGATTGCTGTAGCAATAAGCATCGCCGTAAACATAGTTAGCCGATCCTATAAATTCATCACCCTTATATTTATAAAACTCCGTTAACCACAAAAAAGAACTGCGAAGTTTGGCCATCTGATATAAGTTTAAGCATATATCTTCCGAATGACGCCCGATGGATATATACATAGCAAAATAACGCGCCGTTTCTTCGGTATTGTTTTGAATATACACAGGATTATTAAAAACATCATATATGTAATTTGATTGATCTTTAACCATTTCCACTGGAATGACGCCAAGTTTTATCAAAAAAGATGCCGCTGGTCCGGACAGTGCACGGTGAAGTTTATCGGCGTGAATGGTGACATAATCCAATATACTGCCGATTTGCTCGGTCTGCTTGTTGAGTTTGTATTTAAGCATAGCTTTTGAGTAACCCGAGATAGCGCCGACGCTCAAAACTCCAATTATTGCCAGTACCCCGAGCATTTCCACCATGGAACGCCCGCATAATGCCGCATCTGCTTGCGACTTTTTGTTGTGCGTATGAGAGAAAAAGTTAAAAAAATTGAATAAATTCATTAAAAGAACTCCCAAAACTGCAAAAAATACTTACTTGCTCGTCATTCTAAACCGTTTTTTTTTTTTGCAATTTTAAAGAGTCTCGTGGGGATAAGTTACAACCGGCAGGTATCGGCACAAACTATATTGTGTTCCCGAAGGACAAAGTGTCCGAGGGTTAAGCATCTACAATCAAACAAAAACAACACCCTGATTTTTCTCATAAATCAGGGTGTTGCTTTTTATACTTCGTCCGGAATTTCAACAATTTTATTGTAGCGTCCGGAAGATTTAATCATCGGTTTATAACGACTAAATCCATTGATGGTATCTGCCAGAGCATATTCCACGCCATTGATTTCAAAACTCTTATTAACCAGAGTTTCCGCAGCAACGGAATGTCCGGAAATAAGCGCCAGTTTTGTGCGTTTAATGTTAAATACGGCTACCTGACCTTCACCGCAGTTTTTAACCGCGGCAATGAATGGTATATCAGTCGGAAAATGGTGTATTTTGTGCCGCAGCACTACTTGTACCAAACGACATTTGTCTTCGGTTGCTTTAACACCTTGTCTCCGGATAAAATCATTCAATTTTTCGTTAAGCACCAGCATATTCACGTTTTCAAGTGCAACATGCTTGTTTTTTTCTCTTTTCATAAAAAAAAATTTAAAAAATTTAACAATAGTATTTACTGTAAAATACAGTAAAGCATTTTTTGTCTAGAAAATCAAGACTCAAAATAACAAATTACAAAAAAAAGCGGTATAATTAATAATACCGCTTTTAATAAAACTAAATCAACTTTCGTACGACACCCAATGCTTCATCAAGTTTTGCTGCATCGGGTCCGCCGGCTTGCGCCATGTCTGGACGTCCGCCGCCGCCTTTGCCGCCGACCACTGCCGAGGCGGCTTTTACAAGCTCAATCGCCGAATATTTTGCAGTCAAATCCGGTGTGACGCCGACCACAATGGAGGCTTTGCCGTCTTTATCCGAACCCAGAGCCACAATGCCCGAGCCGATATTTTGGTTAATCTCATCAATAAAGGCCTTAAGTTCTTTTGGGTGAATATCGGGAATCACTTTGGCCACAAATTTAATGCCGTTAATGGTTTCAATTTTATCTTGATTGTCGGCAGACTTGTGGCTGACAAAAGTTTTCTTTAAATTAAAGATGTCGGCTTCCAGCTTTTTCTTTTCTTCCAACAAAATATTTAAACGTTCTTCCAAATCATGAACGTTTGTTTTGACAATCATGCAGGCACGATGCAACTTGTCTTCAATATCCTGCACAAATTTTTCAGCACCATACCCGGTTACGCATTCAATTCGGCGCACACCGGCCGCCACCGCCGATTCGGAAACAATATTGAAATAACCGATATCACCGGTATTCGTTACATGAGTGCCGCCGCAAAGCTCTTGCGAATAAACTTCGCCGTCTTTTTCCATCCGCACCACCCGCACTTCATCGCCGTATTTTTCGCCGAACAATGCCATGGCGCCGGAATTGACCGCTTCGTCTTTATTCATAATCACGGTGTTGACGTGATAATTTTTACGAATGGAGGCATTGACCATATCTTCAATTTGCCGCAGCTCGTCAGCCGTGATTTGCTGCGGGTGCGAAACGTCAAACCGCATCCGGTCCGGACCGACCAAAGATCCTTTTTGTGCGATATGGTCGCCCAAAATCGTGCGCATGGCTTTGTGCACCAAGTGTGTGACCGAGTGGTTGGCGCGCGTACGGTTGCGGGTTTCTTCATCCACTTCAAAACTTGCGTTTTCACCGGCTTTGACAGTACCGGATATCATCTTGCAGACATGGACAATCATACCGTCTAATTTCTTTTTGGTATCCACCACCTCGGCTTCAAAATTTTTGCCCACGATTTTACCGATGTCGCCGACCTGTCCGCCCGATTCGCCGTAAAAAGGCGTTTGGTTGGCAATCAGGTAAAAATCGCCGTTTGTAACGCTTTGAACTTCTTTACCGTCTTGCACCAAAGCCATGATTTGTCCATCAGCTTTAGTGGTCGTATAACCCAAAAATTCGCTTACCCCGAGCTTTTCTTGTAACTCAAACCAAATTTTTTCCACGCCGGCATCGCCGGAACCCGCCCAGTTTTTGCGCGCTTCTTCTTTTTGTTTGGCCATAGCGGCGTCAAAACCTTTGGTATCAACTTTGATGTTTTTAAGTTTTAAAGCATCTTCGGTCAAATCCAGCGGAAACCCGTATGTGTCATAAAGTTTGAAAGCCGTTTCGCCGCTTAATTCATCACCGGCTTTTAATTCCGCCGTTTCTTCATCCAACAGTTTCATGCCTTTGGCAAGAGTGCGGCCAAAACGCGTTTCTTCAGCTTTGATTGTTTCTTTAATCAACGCTTCAAAGCGATAAAGCTCCGGATAAGCTTCGCCCATTTCGCGTTGCAGCGAAGGCAGGAGCTTGTACATCATCGGTTCATGAATACCCAGCATATAAATATGCCGCATGGCGCGGCGCATAATCCGCCGCAAAACATAGCCGCGGCCTTCATTAGAAGGCAGAACGCCGTCGGCGATTAAAAACGAGGTGGCGCGCAAGTGGTCGGCAATCACGTTGTAAGAGGATGTAAACTGCGGATTTTTCGGATCCGTGCCGGAAAGTTTGCAAATGTCGGCAATCAGGTTTTGGAACAAATCAATATCATAGTTGGAATGCACACCTTGCAAAATGGCCGAAATTCGTTCCAGCCCCATGCCGGTGTCAATGCAGCGTTGCTTTAAGGGAACACGCGTGCCATCGGGCAAATCTTCAAACTCATCAAACACCAGATTCCAAATTTCAATCCAGCGGTCGCCGTCTTCTTCTGCTGTTCCGGGCAGGCCGCCCCAAACTTCCGGCCCATGGTCATAAAAAATCTCCGAGCAATAGCCGCAAGGTCCGGTATCGCCCATCTGCCAAAAATTGTCTTTGGTGGAGATGCGGATAATTCTGTCTTCCGGCAGACCGGAAATCTTTTTCCACAAGTCATAAGCAACATCATCGGTATGAAAAACGGTTACCGCCAGTTTTTCTTTCGGAATGGCAAATTCTTTAGTCACCAGCTCCCAGGCATAATTGATGGCTTCTTCCTTAAAATAATCGCCGAAAGAAAAATTTCCGAGCATTTCAAAAAATGTATGATGACGCACATCATAACCCACGCTGTCCAAGTCGTTGTGTTTGCCGCCGGCGCGTACAGATTTTTGGGAAGTGGCGGCGCGTTTGTAATCGCGGGTTTCATTGCCGGTAAAAATGTGCTTAAATTGCACCATGCCGGAGTTGGTGAACATCAACGTTGGATCATTGTCCGGCACCAAAGAAGATGACGGAATAATCTTATGTTCGTTTTTGGCAAAATAATCCAAAAAAGTTTTGCGAATTTGTTTTACGCTGGTTGTCATTTTTTTTCTTCCCAAAAATTGCAGTTTTTTAACGGCTACAAAATAAAGCAATCTTAAGGCGATGTCCAGCAAAAATTTTTATAAAATAAGCGTGTTGCCGTTTAAATAAACGACGCCGACATTTAAATATGCGGCAAATAAAAGCCATATGAAATATGGATATTGCAATAAACCGGCGGCACGGTTTATTGCCATAAATTGCTTAATCATACTCCAAACCGTCCATAACAAAAGCCCTATAACAATCAAACCAAACAAAAAATATCCCAAATAAAAAAACAAATAACACCACAGTGCTTGTAAAAACAGCTGTCCTAAAAACAAAAGCGCTGCTCGTTGCACCTGAAAAACATTATCGTTTCCGAGGACAATATAAAAAGAGATAACCGTTAACGCATACAAAGCCGACCACACGGTCTGGAACACGGCGTTCGGCGGTGTAAGCATTGGAAGCTCAAGCGAACCATAAAACAAGGCAATACCGCTTTGGGTAAAATACGAACAAGCAACGGCCGTAATGCCGACAGCACAAAAACTGTATAAAAATCGCAAGGCTTTATTCATAAGTATTTCTCCTTTGATAAACAAAATATAACGATAAATAAAAATTTCAAGATTTGACATAATAAAAGGTTGCTTTTTGTCAAAAATGGTGTATGATGTACAAAAACAATATAGCGGGAAACAAAGATGGTAAAAGCGAGAAACAGAACAGTTTTAAAATTTATTGGCGGAATCAACAAAGATCGCATAGGCGGTAATTGTTCAGTACTTGAACATACGAGTGCCGATGGCAAAACTGAACGTGTGATGTTTGATTTAGGCAGTATGTTTACACCTTATGAGTCCGGATTTGTTGCCGCTTATCCGAATGTTGATGAGTATTTTGATCGCACGGATTTAAAAACTGGCGAAGTTTATAAAGCATTAAAACCGGTCAAAATGTTATTTATTACCCATGCGCACGAAGACCATATTGGTGCTCTGATAAATTACACCAAAATGGGTTATAGTTTGCCGCCGATAAAAGCCGGCGGTTTTACCCGCAACTTTATTCGTCTGGCATTTGCCGCCGAGGGTATGATTG
Organism: uncultured Alphaproteobacteria bacterium; assembly: GCA_944393205.1. Classification (GTDB taxonomy): domain Bacteria; phylum Pseudomonadota; class Alphaproteobacteria; order RF32; family CAG-239; genus CAAFZY01. Next base: position 33,601 of record CALXZI010000011.1, read on the forward strand.
CACCGGATATTGAAAAAATCAAAGCTGGAGACATTATTGAAATTGGCGATAATATCAAAGTGGAAGCGGTAGATGTCAGCCACAGTATTGTTGATTCGCTTGGTTTTAACACCGTCACTTATAGCAATGGCAAGCCTTACGCCGCGATAATGAACAATGGTGATTTTTTGACCGAAGAAGAAATGCCGGTCGGCAAAGCTTTCAACAAAGAGCATTATTTAAGTACTTTGAAACGTGCTAAAGCGCCGACCACCGTAGTTTGCCTTGATTCAACGTCCACCACCCCGCACAGCAGTGAACGTATAGGCTTTAGGAAAGCGGTGGAAAACACGTATGGCGTTGTGATGAAACATTCCGACCGCAATTTGATTGTTTCGCCGGTTATTTCCCGTAGCGTACAAAATATTGCCATAGATGTTGAAACGGCGCGTCGCTTGGGAACCAAAATTTTTCTGGACGGCAAATGGTTGCAAATGGTTAAAAACGCTCTGACTTTAAGCGGTTATACGGATTTTGACGATGTCGTTTATAAAGGTTCGCTCCAAAGCTATCTTAATGATAAAAATATAAGCAAAAAATATATTGTCTGCACAGGAGCATTTGCTCAAGGACTTGAAAATTACGAATATAATATCGGCATTGATGCAACCTCGCCGATTCCTATGTCTTCGGCCACCAAAATGGCATTAGATTTACATCCGTATATTAAAATAGATAAAAATGTGCTGGTGCTTGCCCGACAACGTATCATTGAAGATATCAACGGCCGTACCGGTCCAAAAATGTTGCAACTGTTAGCTTCACAAGGTGCAGCCATCGTGATGACACCGGGCAGTCGTTCCGTTAGCGATTTTGAAGAGGTGCAAATGCAAGATTCTGGCCATGCCAATGCCGAGGCCGTCAAAACCTTAATGACCGATGTGAAAAAAGTAGTGCCGAACGTTATTGTTATCCCGATTCACGGCAATCCGGAACAATGCCGAAACACTGAAAATATTATGTCGGAAATTGGGGTCAAAACTTATGTTGCGGAAAATCAGGAAGGGTTAGAAGTTGGTCATGGCAAAGTGATTAATATTGAACCGAAAATCACCCCTTTAACTTGGTATGCCGTTAAAATGGTAATGCCTAATCCTTATTCCGACCGCGAAATTCCTTCTGATGGATTGAAAGAATATTGGGAAGTCACGGAAGATTATCAACCTTTGCAAAAAATCTGCGAAGTTCAAAATACGCCTAAAGCCATAAACCGAGGCAAATTCAGCAATCATGAGAAAAAACTGGAACAGGCTGAAGAGATGCCGTATCGTGAACAAATGCGCAAAACTTCGCAAAAATCTAAAAACAAAAAGATTAAAGAATTGCGCGATTTACGTAAAAGTTTTAATAAACGCAGTCGTTAAATATAATCTCTTTTAAAGCCGGTTTGAAAATACCGGCTTTTTGATTTTATAATTCTGATGTTATAAGAAAGAATTTTCATGCTTTGATAATTGACATTGGCGGTAGCCGGTGGTATTTTCTCTTAAAAAATAAATTCAACGGACAGGTGAAAATGATTGTCAAAAAAAACGGAATAAAGATTTATGAAAAGGCTGACTTTGAAGGTATGCGCAAAGCCGGAAAATTAGCTGCCGAATGTCTGGATTATATCACGCCTTTTGTCAAAATCGGCGTCACTACCGGTGAGTTGGACGATTTGTGTCGGGAATTTATCGTCAGTCATGGCGCGGTGCCGGCGTGTTTGGGATATCACGGCTACCCCAAAACCGTTTGCATTTCCATCAATCATGTTATTTGCCACGGCATCCCTGATTATGAACGAAAATTGGCTGATGGCGATATTTTAAACATAGATGTAACGGTAATTTTAGATGGATGGTATGGCGACACCAGCCGTATGTATTATGCCGGCAGACCGAAACTCAAAGGCACCAGATTATGCGACGTTACTTATGAATGTTTGATGCGCGGCATAGATGTTGTTCGTCCCGGCGCACATTTCGGCGATATTGGTGCAGTGATTGAGGAATACGCCCACAAATACGGCTATTCGGTGGTGGATATGTTTTGCGGCCATGGTTTGGGCAAGGTTTTTCATGATGAACCGAACGTGATGCACTGCGGTGTCAAAGGCACGGGGCCGGTAATGGAAGAGGGAATGTTTTTCACGATTGAACCAATGATAAATCTCGGCAAAAAAGAAGGGACGATCTTGGCAAACGGCTGGACGGCAGTAACGCGTGACCGTAGTTTGTCGGCACAGTTTGAACATTCTTTGGGTGTGACCAAAGACGGCTGCGAAGTTTTCACTTATTCCCCGAAAGGCTTGGACAAACCACCTTACAAATTGGACTAGATATGACAAAGAACGAAGTTGCAGAAACACAAAACAAAAAGGATAAACCTCATTATCTTGGGCATCGGCAACGCTTAAAAGAAAGGTTTTTGACAGATAACGGCCGCACCATGCCGGATTATGAGTTGTTGGAATTGTTGTTGACAATCGCAATTCCGAGGAAAGATGTTAAACCGCTGGCTAAAGAGTTGATTAAAAAGTTTGGTTCTTTTGCCGATGTCATCAATGCCAATCAAAACGATTTATTAGAATTCGGGTTAACCTTAAACACCATAACCATATTTAAGATTGTTGTTGCCGCTGCGGTCAAAATGTCGTGGCAGGAATTAAGCAGCCGCGATGAGCCGGTGTTAAGTAATTTTGATTATATGTTGGACTATTGCCGCACAGCGATGGCACGGCTTGATATTGAAGAATTTCGGGTTTTGTTTTTAAACGCCAAATTACAAATTATCAAAGAAGAAGTTATGCAACGTGGCACGGTCAATCATGTTGCCGTTCATCCCAGAGAAGTCGTTAAAGCGGCATTAGATTGCGGTGCTGTTTCAATCGTGTTGTTCCACAATCATCCCGGCGGCAAAGCAAATCCTTCAGGCGATGATCGCGAAGTTACCAAACAAATCGTTGAAGCCTTACGTCCGCTTAATATTAAAGTGCAAGATCATATTATCATTACCAAAGACAATTATTTTAGTTTCCGAACAGCAGGTTTATTGAGTTGATGATAATAACCGAAAAAACACTTGCAATAAAAAATAAATTGTGTAACTTGTGTTTGATGAAATAAAAACTATTGTAAAGAAACAACGGGACGTAGTTCAGTTTAGGTCAGAGCGCTTGCATGGGGCTGAAACTAAAAAAAGTTTCCTGTGGAAAGTTTTTTTAATTTCAGGGTAGTTACGGTTAATGAGCGCGCGAGCGCGGAAGCGAGCCGGCGCGAATGTTACGGTAACTATGACCGAAGCGAAGTTGTTGAGCTTAATATAAGCGAAACATACGAAGCAAGACAAGAAGTCGGAAGACTTCTTGCACAGTGAGAAAAATTTATTATTGTAAAGAAATAACGGGACGTAGTTCAGTTTAGGTCAGAGCGCTTGCATGGGGCTGAAACTAAAAAAGTTTCCTGTGGAAAGTTTTTTAGTTTCAGGGTAGTTACGGTTAATGAGCGCGCGAGCGCGGAAGCGAGCCGGCGCGAATGTTACGGTAACTATGACCGAA
>CALXZI010000012.1 GCA_944393205.1 uncultured Alphaproteobacteria bacterium
GGAGCGTTATGTCAAACTCATCGCTATAAGCTTTACTGAACCTCGCGTCTAACGCGGGGTTTTCCTATTACAAAAAAGACCGAACTTTACAATCCGGTCTTTTTTGCATTACATTTCTTAAACAGCTTATTTGCGTTTAATTGAAATTTTTTTCTTCTTTCCCTGTTCGTTTTGCGATTTTGGGAAAGTCACTTTCAAAACGCCGTCTTTGTAATCGGCTGTAGCGTCATCAAACTTCAAATCCCACGGCAGCGGAATCGTCCGTTTGAACGAACCGTAAGAAATTTCGGAAAAATAACTGCCTTTATGGTTTTCTTTTTTCTCTTGTTTCTTTTCGCCGCTGATGGTTAAATATCCGTCGGAAGAAACTTCCAAATCAACGTCGTTTTCGTTCATCCCTGGAACTTCGGCGGAAACCACAACCTCGTTTTCTTTTTCTTCAACTTCCACTTTCGGGTTCATGGCTTGGCTCAAAGGCGCGTCGTCATAACCAAAATCCAACATGCCGTTGAAAAAACGATTGACCAAATCACCAAAATCATGATGATAACCATAACGCATCGGAGAGTTATGGCTGTTTTCTTTTTTTGTAATCAATGAATCAGACATTTCAACCTCCATAAATTTTCATCTTGTTCTAAAGTTAGAGTTAGGAAACCGAAATCTCTAAATCAAGAGGCTCAACAAAAAAATTTTTAATTTCTTGACAAACGACACTTTCCCTGTAAACTATCAGAAAAGTAACATCAAAATTAAGAAGATGAGCAAACAAATAAATTTCATATTTTCGCGCGAACGCCGTCTGAAAATGCGACGATGACTTATCGTGTTAAAACCTGATAAGCATGTCGCAAGATTTGAGTTGTCTCAAATCTTTTTTTTATTTTTAATTGACGGAGTAACCCAGCAATGGAAAAGAAACATTTAATCGTAAAAAAACTAAACCACGAAAATTTAACCGACGTTATGGCTTTGCAGCAAAAAATCATCAGCGGCCTTCACCCTGATGAACAACACTTCATTTTGCACCGGACACAAGCCGATTATTTAAAATCATTAACCGGCGCCAGCTCAAACATGATGGGTGTGTTTGACAATGACGCTCTTGTGGCTCAAACCGTGTTTGCCATGCCGCAAAACCATGAAAATCGGGATATGCCCGAATTTAAACCGAACATTGCCAATGAAGAACTCGTTTTATATGAAGCCATTTTGGTTGATCCGGCTTATCGGGGTTCGTCTTTAATGACCAGAATGTTAAATTACATTGAGCAACACGCTCTTGACAACGGCCGGAAACACTCAATCATTCAAATTGCCGCCGACAATCCCGCCAGCTGGATAAGCGCTCTTCATCATGGCATGAAAATCACCAAAGTTGATTTAGACCCTTATGACAAAGCCAAAGTCTTATATCTGGAAAAGCAAATCAGCCGGCAGTCGCATTCAACCAACAACCAACAGTCTGAAGGAAAAACTTACAGCCTGTATTTGGGCGAAAACATTCATAAAAGAATACCGGCTTTGTTTAACAAGATGCAATATCTGGTGCAAAAAGGCTATCACGCCATCAGGCTTGATAAACAAACCCAAAGCCTTATCTGGCAGCAACAAGAAAATGCAAACCTTGCTTTGTCCAAAAATTTTATATTCAGAGAAAGCGCTTTCGGCTTATAAAATTTATCAGCCTTGCTTCCCGAGATAATACCACTCTGTCCCGATTTTTGCATCAGGATTGGGCAGCAAAATAAATCCGTCTTGCGGCGCGGTTAAAATTGTACCGTCATCATAAACGGCCAATTTTTCCCCGGCGCGGATTTTATCCAAATGCTTATAATTTTTAAGCAGCCGGCCGGATTTTTCTTTAATAACAAAATATTTCATCAGAATATGTTTTTTATCCATCAGCGGCGGCATCGGTGCTTCTATCATGCCCAAAGCCGCTAAAGCATTCAAAACTGCCTGATAGGCAATTTCCGCCGCCGTTTCGGCTTCATGATAGCCACATTCAAGCGTGGTGGCCGTATTGCCGCAAGTATGAGCATATCTTTCGGTTGAAAAATCAGAAATGGCATTTTGGGCAGCATACATTTGCGGCCAACCTTCCAGAACATAACCGACCGGCAACACGGCAATCAGCGGCTTATTATATTCATCGGCATAATCGCAAAAAGCAAACGGCACATCTTCCGGACAATGGGTAGAATGCAAATCCAGCGTCATGCGGTGCGTTGCAATCAACGGGCAAATTTCATTTGCCAGTTTTTGTTCATAAGTTTGCGGATTTTGATGCGGTTTCATTACCCGATTTAAATTTTCTTCCGTCTCACGCACATTCTTTTGATACGCCGCCGGATTACAAACCGGCACCAATGTCAGCTTGCCTTTTCCGATTTCAATTTCCCTTTTTTCAAGCTGCCCGATAAGCCGCCGCAAGGCTTTTGTGCCGGCTGTTTCATTACCATGCACGGCCGCCAGCACCAAAAAAGAAATCCCGTCTTCTTTTCCGCAATATTCAAATATTTCAATCATTTATTTTTTCCGTTTGGTTTATTGATAAACAATTTGCCGCCGCCTGTCAAAAATTTTTTATTTTTTAGCCAAAACGTAGCTTTCATCCACCCGCCTGCAGATTTCCTCCAAACCGATCGAGCCGTCCAAACAAAGCGTGTACCAGTGTTTTTTATTCATATGATAACCGGGAAAATATTTTTGCCCATCGGTTAAAGTAGCAATTTCTTCCGGAAACCCGCGCAAATCCATCACTTCAATTTTATCATTTCCGTTCAGGCCGAGTTTTTGACGGGAAATTGTTAAAATCACCGCATACCATTTTTGATTGTCCTTTCGGCGCACAATGGCATTATCGGGAAATTTTTCCCATAAAAACTCAAATTCATCACCGTATTTTTGCCGTATGTGCGCCATCACCGCCAAAGTCATATCGTTTTTGAAAACGCTCTCAACACAGCATTCATCGGCGATTTTTTGCAAAATCCCCGCACATTCTTCGCGAACTTTGCCGACAAAAGCACCGACAGCGTTTTCCGCCCGGTATAAAACATACTCATCACCGGTATCGTTATCAAACACGCGGCTCGTAACATTCCCGCTGTTATCAACCATAATTTTAAGCCAAAACTGCCCGCCGGAAATGTTTACCGCATAAACATACACACCGTCTTTTTCTGCCTTAAAACCAAAAGCCTCAAGCTTGTCAAAAGCAATCTTTTTATGTGCAAAAATTTCTTCAAACATCTTTTACTTTAATTCAAACCTAAAAAACCCGTCCCGACCGCTTCACCTCTCATAAATTTAAGCCGTTCATCTTCAATAATCAATTATTTTCTTTTCTTACAAAATATGTGTAAACAATATATAGAATTAAAATAAGTTTACTTGCCTGATAACTCATCATAACAGTTTAAGCAAAAACAAAACAACAGCAAACGGAAGATACAAAATCGCAAAAAGAACATATTTGGCATGAATTTTACTAAACATCCGGCTTTTGCGCACAAAAGGAAACAAAAGATAATTCAATAAAAACACGACAGCCCAGAAGCCGGCATACTTCAGTTCTTCATCATGAAACAGCCAAGCGGAAATTTTCCCTAAAACAACCGGTATCCACACAAACCCGACAATAAAAAACACTATTTTACTGAAATGCGACATTTATCATTCCTTATTTTACAAAACTTTTCTCTGACAAAAGCAATCAGCAAAGATAGCGGTATTCCGGCTGCCGAAATATAACCAAACACCTTCATTACGATATTCAACATCTCTTCACCCCATTCAAAAAATGAGGCAACAGCAATGATACCTACCAGCCCGATAAACACAAAATACGGCACCCAGCCAATTGACATCAAATAATAAGACGTCCGCGGATAATGATTTATTACATAATAAATAAATTTCGGCACTTTGTTAAAACATAACAAAACCATACCAACGACAAAACCCAGAAACAAAACGGCACTGACCGTACCCTCCTGATCAAGATATGACAAAGGAGTAGCTAAAACACAGTAAATCCCTCCCCAAAGCAAGGCTTCTTTTGAACATAATTTCATTGTTTCGTACTCCTTTTTCTGATTATACCGATAGCATTTTAATTAACTTATTAAGATAATCAACTATTTTCTTCTTTTACAAGCCTCTTCATATGCCATTTTGGCACGCGCAAGATTTGCAAAAGTATCTTCAACATATGGATATACTTTTCCTGCCCCTTTTACTCCTAATTTTAATACTGGATTTTTTACAGCCAAACCTACAACAGCACTTCCATATTTCCCAATAATTTTATCGGCAGATTTATTTCCTGTTGAAATTGTATGAGGAATATCTGTCATATATTTTAATTCCTTAAATTTTTTAGTTATTCCTTTCGCAGAACAATCATTAACTCGTTTCTTTGTTTTTAATCTTTTTCTAGGCATCTTTTTTCTCCTTATTATAAAAATTAAACAAAATGATAGTGCTATCAAAATAGATTATAATAATATTAATATATAAAAGTCAATATACAAATCCATATAACCTTTTTCATATTCCACCTACCTGTTATTACATTTAAGCTTGCTAAAAAGCCTTATTATTTTCCACCCCAATTACCGGATAGATTGGAAAAACTGGAGAAAAAAGCAACGGCAAAGGGTTGACAGCCCCAAAAAAAGCAATAACAAAATCCACGGGGTTAGAAGGTTTTTAAGTATAAAACCATCAGCTCTTGAGAAATTAAAAAATTTTCGGACAAAATTTTCGCTTGTCATCATATTCAAAATGGGGTATACTGGACAATGATAAAAAATATTATTAACTTCAAAAATTATCTACATGAAAAAGATGAAGATAAATATCGGCAACTTGGAGATAAGACAGGCTCTGCCGATACTGGTCAAAGCTGTAAAGCTGACCAGAGAACAAGGGTTAACCTGTAGGCCCGACACATTCTCTTCTTGGGAGGAGATTGTGGAAACATACGGGGAAAATAATCTTCTCCGCGAAGGGGAAGATTATGAGGGTTACCTCCTCGTATGGCGCGGGGGACGACCTGAAGTGAACCGCTTAAGCGGTTCGCTCCGGACCGAAACCAATAAAAACGCCATACTGTGGGCCGCTCCGGTCTACAAAGAGGCGTTTGCCCGAGGCGCATTAAAACGCGTCAATGGCGCATTGACCTATGTGTGGTGCATAGGCGATATGCGCGTTGACGAGCGCCTAATCACCAAGCTCACCACAGCTCTGTCGCAAACAGAGCCGATTGTTGAGCTTGATGAGAGAGAGGAAGAAACTCTTCTCCTCTATCTCGGTGAATACTATTTTCAGCATTTTTTCCAAGAAATATAACGCTGAATAGCTATAAAAAGGGACTTTACAAATGTAAGGCCCCTTTTTAATATTTAAATAAACACCCATCTTTTTTAAAAGGAAAAAACATGACTTTAGAACTTAAAAACAATCCGAGTTTGAAAGACTATCAAGATTATATACGCCAGATGAAACAGGAACGCGGTTTTAACACGACGGACAGATTTTATGAATGTTGTCTTCTGGCGGAAGAATGCGGCGAACTTATCTCTGCCGTACGTAAAAATTCCAAATCAGGCTCAATCGGTTCCGGTTCCACCGTTGGCAATGTCGCTGAAGAACTGGCAGATGTTTTTATTTACGTCTGCTCTTTGGCGAATATGCACGACATTGATTTAGAACAGGCTTTCCGTGCCAAAGAAGAAAAAAACAAACAACGTACATGGAAGCGCCTAACTCAAAACACTTAAAAACAAGGGCAATATTTGATGTTAAAAGCCGTTTTGATTCTTCCGTTCAATGTATTGGTCATTATTCCGTTGTTTATTTTATATTTTGGCGGATTTGAGCTTATGCCGGCAAAAAATCTTTGCCTATGGTTTTTAGCATTTCTGCTGCTTGCCGGCGGATTGACGTTAATGATTTGGACAATGCGCCTTTTTGCTCAAACCGGCAGCGGCTCGTTAGCACCATGGAATCCGATAAAAAAACTGATTATCTCGGGTCCTTACGCATACGTCCGAAACCCGATGATTTCGGGCGTATTCTTGTTTTTGGGCGGCGAATGCTTATTATTTCAGAGCTTACCATTGTTTTGTTATTTATTGATTTTTATCAGCATCAACCTGATTTATATTCCGCTGGTGGAAGAAAAAGGCTTGCAAAAAAGATACGAGCGCCGGTATTTAGAATATAAAAAATGCACCCCGCGTTTTTTGCCCAAGTTAATCCCTTCCCTAAAAAAGAAAAAACAAAAACGGTAATATTTTATAAAACCGAACGGTTTTAAAAATAATTCTTGCATTGCGAGAAGAAGTATATTAAAAGAAAAGCAACTTTACAGTATGGTCCCATCGTCTAGTGGCCTAGGACGCGGCCCTCTCAAGGCTGCAACACGGGTTCAAATCCCGTTGGGATCACCAATGCAAACAGCAGTCATGAAAATGGCTGCTTTTTCTTTTATTTCCAAGGCTTTCAGCAAGTTCGGATGTTTCATTTTCAAAAATTGCATTTTGGGATATTTTTTCGAACTCGTTTGTTTATTTTTCTTTGTTTTTCAATTGGTTGTTGTTTGTGATTGAAAATACATCTAATTTAGAATATAATTGGTACAGATTAACCATTTAAATAGGATATACTGATGTCAGGTGATTTATTTTTGTATCATGGTTTTAGAAAATTAGAAGATGTTCGCATTGAAAGTGCTCACATTCCGGTATCATGTCGGGGAGAAGGAGCCGGCGGACAGAGTGATGGATTTTATGTTTGGAATAATCTGGAAAAAGCAAAAGAGTATTTAGGTGGATATAAATGTGATAATCCTGTTATCTGCAAAATTAAAGTACCAGAAGATGAGGTTAAATATCCTCAATGGCAAATTGATTATGAGGCTTTAGGAAACTTTACCGATACTGATTATGAAAAACAAAAACAGATGTGTACAAAGTTAGCTAAGTTATTTGTAAAATATAAGGAGGAACTTTCTACGTCTTGTAATTATAAAGAAGATTTAAAAAATCTTGGCGAAAATGGATTTGAATTGTTGTTTGCAAATGAGACAAAATATGGTGCCGTAAGAATTTTGATAGAACCTAATAAATCTAATGCCAGACTGGCATTATATGAAGGAAATCTGTTGTATTCTGGTTGTGAACAAGCTCTTAATGATTACATGTGCACTCATTCTGACGGATATTTAAAGGAATATAATGAATTATTGAAAGAGGGGCTATCTTGTCATAATGTAGCATTTAAATATGTAGGAAACAAAGAATTAGAAGTTGTTGATGTTTATGATGGACTAGGCAATAAAAATACTGATTTAACCAAACAATTTTTACCGGAGAAAAAACAGCAGGCTTTGTCTGTGTCAATGATTTTAAGGAATATGCATTCAAGAAACTAGCTCGTAAACCGTGAGTTAAGCATCACCATTAAAAAAAGCACCTGACGGTGCTTTTTTTGTATCAAATCCAAAAAATTTTATTCTTTCCAATCAACCAAATGGTTCAAAAAAGCTTCAACGAAATCGCCGCGGCGGTTTTGATAATCCAGATAATACGCGTGTTCCCACACATCTATCGTGATTAAAGCCTCCAGCCCGTGCGCCAACGGATTATCGGCGTTTGCGGTTTTCATAACTTCCAGACCGCCGTCCGCACGACGAACCAACCATGTCCAACCGCTGCCGAATTGCGCCAACGCGGCTGCCTTAAATTCCTTGCAAAAATCCTCATAACTGCCAAAAGTTTTAATAATGTCATCCAATAAACGCCCTTGCGGTCTGCTGCCGCCATTCGGGCGCATACAATTCCAAAAGAAAGTATGATTCCATACCTGCGCCGCATTATTAAAAATTGCCGTATATTCAGGCTTTCCGACAGTCTTTTGCACAATCTCTTCCAATGCCATATTTTCAAATTCCGTTCCGGCAATCAGTTTGTTAAGATTGTCAACATATGTTTGATGATGTTTCAAATAATGAAATTCCATCGTGCTTTTTGAAATATATGGTACTAAAGCGTCCAATTCATAGTTTAAAATCGGCAATTTAAACATCTTTTTCTCCTCATAAGATTAAAATTTATTCTTAATATACACAAGTTTAAACGCTTTTCAATAAGGATAACCGCCATTTTTAACATTTCTTGTTAATAATTATTAACAGGCCTTTAAAAAGATTCACAAATAAAAAATATAGCGTTATAGTAAAGCTACCATTAAAAAATTACGGAAGGATAAAGAGATGAGAGTATTGTTGGTAGAAGACGATTATGCTGTCTCGCAAAGCATTGAAACAATGCTAAAAAAAGAAGGTATGATTGTTGACGCGACCGATTTGGGTGAAGATGGGCTGGAAATCGGTAAACTATACGATTATGATATCATTATTCTGGATCTGATGCTTCCGGATATGAACGGTTACGAAGTACTCAAAAGTCTGCGTAACGCCAAAGTCAACACGCCGGTTCTTATTTTATCCGGCTTGTCTGAACCTGACAAAAAAGTCAAAGGTCTGGGCTACGGCGCGGATGATTACTTAACCAAACCTTTTGACAAATCCGAGCTTCTGGCGCGTATTCAGGCAATTGTCCGCCGCTCCAAGGGACACTCCAATTCCATCATCAAAACCGGTGATGTTGAAGTCAATCTTGACACACAAACGGTCACTGTCGGCGGCAAAGCCTTACATTTGACCGGTAAAGAATACGGCATCATGGAGCTGTTATCTTTGCGTAAAGGCTCAACGCTTAACAAAGACCAGTTCCTAAACCACCTTTACGGCGGCATTGATGAACCTGAATTAAAAATTATTGACGTTTTCATCTGCAAATTACGCAAAAAACTGGAAAAAGCCTCCGGTGGCAAAAATTATATTGAAACCGTTTGGGGTCGCGGCTATGTTCTGCGTGATCCTGATGAAACTAAATAAAAACCCAAAACTGCAAACAAAGCCCCGCTTTTTAACAAAAACGGGGCTTTACTTTTAATTAAAAAAACATCAAATACTTGTATAATCAAATTCTCTTTTCAAACCGCGCTCAAACATTTCCCGAATTGTCGCTTTAATATCAGCATCTTCATAAATAACCTTATAAAGCGCTTGACTAATCGGCATATCAATATTTTCTTTATCCGCAATAATTTTCACAGCTTTAAGTGTCGCTACACCTTCAGCCAGCTTACCAAAACGTTCGCCTTTAGCAAACATTTCGCCATACATACGGTTATGACTATGCTTGGAAAACAATGTTGCTTCATAATCGCCCAAATGCGCCAAACCATATGCCGTAAACGGATTGCCTCCAAAATGTTTAATCAGGCGGCCAACCTCAACCGGAGCGCGCGCCATCAAAGCGCCTTTAAGTCCATACCATTCCAAACCATCCAAAACACCGGCGGCAATGCCGACCACATTTTTCAAAGCAGCGCCAATCTGATTGCCAATGACATCATTTCCGTAATAAAAACGAATCAAATCACTTTGCAGCAACTTTATCCATTTATCTTTGGTTTCTTCATCATAACTGTCAATTACCGCACATGACGGAACCTTTTTCATATAGTCCTGCACATGCCCCGGCCCGCCCAAACAAGCAACATGAACATTTTGTTTGATTTCTTCATTAAAAACATCAACCAAAATTTTAGCGCTGGGTTCTTCCAAACCTTTCATGGCTAACAAGAAATGTTTACCGTTCAGGTCATAACCGTTCAGTTGCTTGGCCAATTCGCGCAAATGTTGGCAACCGATGGAAATGATGATATAATCATTTTGCAAAATTTTGTTCAAATCCGGCGTCAGCACCATATTATCACTCAATTCCAGATACGAATTGCGCCGCGTGTCTTGAAGTTCCATAAAATTAGGCGATGTTGGAATGTCATAAAGAACAACACTGTCAACACAGTAATTAGCTGCATACCACCCCAAAAACGTCCCCCAACGGCCACAGCCGATAACTGATATTTGCTTCATGTTAACCCCGTAAACTGTTAAATATAATAAATGTAGTTTAATCGCAATCGCATGGCTTTGCAATGCAGAATATCAAACAGTTCACAAGCCGAAAGCTAACAATATCAACCGACCCACGCATTACGAATGCGTTGCCTGATAAACACATTGCTGACTGAATATTATTTCAACAAATTTTCAGCACTTTCAACAACCTCGTCAACCGTTATGCCGAAGTGTTCATACAGTTTGTCTCCCAAACCGGATGCGCCAAAGCCGTCCATACCGATAATATCGCCTTCAAATCCGACATACTTTTCCCAACCGAATTTAGCAGCCGCTTCAATAGCGATTCGCGGACACTTGCCCAACACTTTCTCTTGATATTCCGGCATTTGCAAATCAAACAATTCCGTACACGGCATAGAAACAACCGCAGTTTCAATCCCTTTCTCGCGCAATTTTTCTTGTGCCGATACAGCCAACGCCACTTCCGAACCGGTGGCAATCAAGGTCACTTGCCGTTCTTTTCCGCCCTGAACATCGGATATGACATAGCCGCCTTTAGCCGTTAGATTTTCTGTAGCCGATTTCCTTAAAAGCGGCAACCCTTGGCGCGACAAAGCCAAAATGCTCGGTGTCTTTTCGCTTGTTAAAGCAATTTCCCATGCTTCAGCCGTTTCCACCACATCACACGGACGGAAAGTATAAATATTCGGCATTGCCCGATACGAGGCCAATTGTTCAATCGGTTGGTGCGTCGGCCCGTCTTCGCCCACCCCGATTGAATCATGGGTCAAAACATAAGTCACGCGGATTCCCATCAATGCTGCCAAACGCATTGCCGGCCGCATATAATCGGAGAACACAAAAAACGTGCCGCCGTAAGGTATAACGCCGCCATGCAGAGCCATACCGTTCATTATTGCCGCCATGGCATGTTCGCGGATGCCGTACATCACATTATTACCGCTATAATCATCGGCGGTTATGGTTTTCATTCCCTCAACTAACGTCAAGTTAGAAGCCGCCAAATCAGCCGACCCGCCCACAATTTGCGGCACATTCGGCACAATCGCTTCCAAGCACATTTGCGAAGCTTTTCGGGTCGCAACTTTGCTCTGTTCCTTAATAGCCTTGATTTTTACCTCATTTAATGCTTTTTCCCAATTTTTAGGTAGAACATCATTGATATAATCATCAAATTTTTGACCGGCCTTTTCAGCAAACCCACACCACGCGACATAACTTGCCTGATTACGTTTTCCGGCCTTGCGCCATGCTTCCAAAACCTCAAACGGCACCTCAAACGGTGCGGCTGTCCAATTTAGATTCCGGCGCATGGCTGCCGTTTCTTCCGCACCCAAAGGCGAGCCGTGACACTTGGATGTTCCGCTCTTGTTTGGCGCGCCAAATCCTATTTTCGTTTTGCAGGCAATCAATGTCGGCTTATCGGAATTTTGTGCCGCCTCAATCGCTTTTTCTATTTGTTTATAATCATGTCCGTCAACAGAAGCCGTATTCCACCCCAAAGCTTTAAAACGCATCAGTTGATCAACCGAGCTTGCTTTGTCAACCGTACCGTCAATCGTAATATTATTGTTGTCCCACAACACAATTAATTTATTTAATTTCAAATGACCGGCCAAAGCCGCCGCCTCCTCGGAAACACCTTCCATCAAACAGCCGTCGCCGCAAATAACGTATGTGTGGTGATCGCAAAGCTCATTACCAAATTTAGCATTGACGATTCGTTCTGCCAAGGCCATGCCGACAGCCGAAGAAATTCCTTGACCGAGCGGACCGGTTGTCATGTCAATACCGGCCAGATGCCCGTACTCCGGATGTCCGGCTGTTTTAGCCCCTAATTGGCGAAAATTCTTGATATCTTCAATGTCAATATCCGGATACCCCAAAAGATATAAAACCGAATACAAAAGCATGGAGCCATGTCCGGCTGATAAGACGAAACGATCGCGGTCAAACCAATGTGGTTGTTCCGGATTGACTTTAATGTACTTGGCAAATAACACCGTCGCCACATCGGCCATACCCAAAGGCATTCCAGGATGGCCGGAATTAGCTTTATCAATGGCATCAGCACTTAAAAAACGAATGGCATTAGCCATGTCCCGATAATTGTTTTGCATAAAAAACTCCTTTACTTTTTCTTATATTCAAGGTCGTAAGCGTTGGCAATCAACCCTAAAAAAATGTCTAAATCATACGTCCCCGGAACCGGTATCGTCAGCTCGCCGGCATCGGCTGTAAACTCCATTTCATTGACGCCCACCGGCATGCTGGCTTTAGCAAAATAAGTCTTACGTCCCAAAAAGCTGGTCGGTCCTTCAACTGTTTCCAGATAATAGGAAAATTGCACATCCGTTACGTCGCTATCAGTTAAACGCGTTACCTTAAACTTTGGTTTTACCACGGCGCGATCTTTTTCAACTTTCTCATTAAAATAACAAAAACCTTCATAACCGACAGCCTTAATTTCAAAAAGTTCCTGATAATTTTCCTGCTGTACAATTTTAACATCATCTTCACGAATATGAATTTTCGGGCAGCCCTCCACGTCTTTCAAATAAGAAGTATCATCCGCGCCGGAAACAACAACATAATGGTTATCTTCACGGCTAAAAGAGCAAGCTGCCAAAACAGTCGTTAAAGCCAAAACTAAAATACTTTTTTTCATAGTTCCTCCTTTTCGTTTTTTAAGAGTATAAACAGAAACAATTATTTTGTAAACAACGCAACCAACTCGCTGTGATTAGAATAAACAAACTGATCTACCAGTGTCACCCTCTCCAATTTATACCCGCCGCCGATTAGTACATTGGCATCATTTACAAAACTATGCGGATTACAAGACACTGCCACAATTTTTTGGGGTCTTTTATCCGGCGGAAGCAAAACCATCTCTTCAACTTGCGCGGCGGCGCCCGCCCGAGGCGGATCAAACACAACGGCTTCAAAACCTTCCAGCTCTGCACCCGAAAGGGGATATTTAAACAAATTGCGTTGCCGGATTTCAACATTATGCAACATTTGCCGATTAACCGAAAGCTGAAACCCTTTTAACAAACTTTCGCTCACATCAACAGCCGTAATCTTATTTTCGGATTTTTGCGCCAAGAGGTATGAAAAAGTACCTATACCGCAGAACAAATCAGCGATTTTCCCTTTTGTATTGTCCAAATATTTAACCACTGTTTCTGTTAAAGCCTTTTCTCCGGCTTTGGAAACCTGCAAAAATGTCCCCGACGCAACATAAACATTATAGCCGCCGATATCTATCACGGGTTTGGTTTTTTCGGCAATGAGTTCCGCCTCATCGCAATTTCTACGCCGATGTGAAAAACGAATAATCTTTTCCTCATGATTAACAAACTCAAAAATTTCCATTTTCTGATCAAGGTTTAACGCACCGTCATATTCCAAAACCACATCTAAACCATTATCGGCATCAAGTAGCAAAACATCGCCATTTGTAACCGACCGAACCGACTGCCGATTTTTCTTTTTGACTGTTACGCCGTTCGCTCCGGCAATACAAAACTTTTCCAAAAACGAACGCAAAACCTCCAAAATGGCATTAATGTTTTCCGTAACGGCAAAACAGTGCCGACAATCAATAATTTTGCCACTATGGCTTTCATTAAATCCCAAAACAAATGTATTATTCTGATATCCGAAAGCGAAAGCCGCCCGCCGACGCATACCATCGGGCAAAAACACCGGAGCATCCCAAACATATGTTTGCTGCTTTAAAGCTGTGTCCAAAATATGACGGACTTTTTCCTGTTTAAGTCTTCTGTATTCGTTTTCCGTTTTATCGCGAAAACAACATCCGCCGCAATCCGGTTGATAGTTACATCCCATATTTTTTAATCCTCCGTCATATGGTTTGTTTCTATACCGTCTAACAGCGATATTTCTGCATTGTCTTCTTGCGCAAACACCGGATGAATCATTCTTTCGTTTTTATACATCCCGCCATTTTCCGTTCGCTGATTATTGGCAATTTCATTAGTATAAACTTCCACTCTGTTCCGGCCGTTTTCTTTGGCTTTATACATGGCATCATCAGCCATTTTAATCATCAAATTGACATTATCGGAAATTCCCGAAGGTGCCACACCGATACTCACTGTAAAATGCACCGGTTTATCATCATCCGAATAAACCAAAGCATCTGCAACTGCTTTTCGTAACCGTTCGGCAATCATTTGCGCAATATCAGACGATACTTTATTTAGAAACACGACAAATTCTTCACCTCCATAACGCGCGATAACATCATCAGGTCGTAACGAGCGTTCGCAAATTGCCGCCAATTCCATAAGAACTTTATCGCCGATTTTATGTCCATACGTATCGTTTACGTTTTTAAAATGATCTGCATCCAACATCAAAATCGCAAAAGGCTCATTTTGCTGATGAGCAATATTAATTTTTTTTGCAACTTTATCTTCAAAATAACGACGATTGTAAACCGACGTCAGCGGGTCGCGATCAGCCTGCGACTGCAAAAGCGATTCTCTGCGTTTGCGGGAAGTTATATCCTGAAAAGCCGAATACAAAACAACATCATTGTTATAATCCATCACATTAACCGAAGCTAACAGCCAAAAAGGCGTATTACCGGTCGGGGTTTTGACTAAAATCTCAAAATCATGTACCTCTTTGTTTTTTTCCAACCGTTCGGTCAGTTTTTTTCTGTTTTCATAATCAACAAAAAAATCCTTAAAATGATAGCGTGCCAATTGATCTTCCGCCAAGCCGAAAGTTTTGACGGCATTGTTGTTGGCCAGAAGCAATGCATCATCACTCAATCGTGAAATAATAATCGGAAATGGAGAGGCTTTGATAATGCTTTCAATGTTTTTGTTCGTCCGTCGCAAGATTCCCTGATATTGTAAAATTTTGCGCTGCAAATCTTGCTGATACAAAAGATAATAAGAAAAAGCCAACAACATAACGATATCAATCGGCAAATACCAAGGATATTTCTGGATAGACAATAGCGGCCAAAGCATCAACGCAATCAATCCTGCAACCGCCGCACCGGCAATCATTTCTCCGAGATGCCTCCATATTTTCGGCCGTGATACCAAGCTCAAAAAGACATAACTCATACCGACAATCGGCAAAATCTGTCGGATATTTGTAATGATAGCAGCATCGTTAGCCACAAAAATGGCATACAAAATCAGCAGCAAACCAATACTGACAAAGCCGAAAACAATATTAATATTAAGCGCTTCATTCATCAAAATCCAAGAAGAAGCCATCACCAAAATCACAGCACTTGTCAGCACCAACAGCATTTCAGCCAGCGTCAATATCTGAACCGAAACCGCCCGCTCATAAAAAAAGCCGGCGTAACTTTGCGCCAACGAGGTTATAAAAACCAATACCAGACCATAAAATAAAAAAGTAAGTCCTCGCCCGATTTTAAGCTTGCGAACCGCAAAAGTTGACACAGCCAAAAAAACAAAAATCAACAAACTTAACACCCAACGCGAGGGGCTTCCAAAAATATCAAAAAACAGCATATTAACGACTCTTAAACTCTCTTGATATATCTTGACCATATAAGCAAAACTATATAGGCAAAAGCTAAAAAAACAATAAAAACTTTTATAAAAATAAAAAAATTGACGTTCGTCTTTTAAAATTGTATAAAATATAAGTTGGCAAATAACTTAAAAAAATTATTTAATAAGGATAAACATATGGCAAACATCTGTCCCGTTCCCGAACACTTCAGTCATCATTTTATATTTAAAATTGACAAACTCCCTGCCAAAGCAACCGATTGCTTTTCACGCCCTATTTTACTGTTGGCGGCGTTGTTTGGTTTGTTGCTTTGTTTTTTGGGGTTGCATGACTTTTTAACACCAGCCATCACAGGAATTGCCGACATTGAAAAAAATCTGCCGCAGACGCATGTCAAAATACATTCATTCATATCTCCGGAACTTTTTAGCGTCATCTTGTTCTTAATTGGCGGCGGTATAATTTTATCAGCGCTGTTTCACTTCTGTCGTTTCAAAACCGTTTATATTGACGATGATAACGTCAACGTTACCATTCATCAAATTTTCAAAAAAAACATAACATTCAGCGAACCCCTTTATAACTACACAGGGGTACGGTTGCGAGTCAAGTTTTACCAATTCGGCATTTTAAATCGGAATAAGTTTATTATTGAATTATACCATAAAGACCCTCAAAAAATCGTACCGCTCTATATTAACACAAGCAAACGCCACCTTCGCAGACTTTGGCGCACATATGCCCAAACACTGAAAATGCCCGGAATAACGATTTCCGAAAAAGGGATGGTTTCTCGCAATTTTAACGAATTAAACCGTCCTTATGCCGAGGTTGTCACAGACTGGCATTTGCCGAAAAATTTTGCTTTTGCGCAGGAAAAACCGCCGTATATCACTTTTAAAAGCCGAAAAACCGGCGAAAAAATGATAAAAATCAACAAAACATTTTTTGACGCATACAGTTTTTTGAGCATTTTCATCATCGTTGTTTTTGGCGCTTTGTTGATATATGCCGGCTTAAATCATGATGTCATAACTTTGCATATTCCATCCAATTTATTGTTAGTACTATATGCGCTACTTTTATCATTTGTACTATATTCATTACTTAATTTGCTTATAAAAGACATTATCATTTTAGCCAATGACCGAATTATTGTTTTCCGGAAAATAGGGTTATTAAAAATCCGTGACGGAATCATAAACTTAAAAGACATCAAAGGCATAGATATCAACTATACCCCAACAGCCGACCGCTATTTTTTGGCCATTGTATCCGACCTTAATACGGTATTTGTCGGAAATAGGCTTCCCGTAGAAGGGTTACGATGGATACGCGCCGTCATTATTAATGAAATAATTGGTAATTAGTGATACAAACAGATTGATAAGCTTACATTTTGGTTTATATTTAAAGAAAATAATTTAATTTTGAGGAAAAAGCCATGAAAAATTCTAACAAAAAGAAAACTACGCCGACCAAAACCATCACACCTTCGGCCAAACGCCCTGCTACTTATGATGATGCCATGACCGATGCTTTTATTCAAGAAGTTACCGAAGAAGTAAAAAACGACAGTTGGAAAGCTTTTTGGAATAAATACGGCCTCTTTGTGGTAATATTGGTTGTGGTTGCCATCAGCGCCGCCGTCAGTTTTGAAACGATTAAAAGTTGGAAAGAGAAACAATATCAAGCGCAAACCGAACATTATCTGATGGCATTAGAAAACGGCGGAAACTATGAAGCCGGTATTCAAGCATTAGAAAAAATCGCCGCATCCGGCAAGGGGTTATACAGCCAATTGGCTCGTATTCAAATTGCCGGCATTTTATTTGAGCAAGGAAAAAATGCCGAAGCCGAAGCCATGTTGCAATCCATTGTTGATAATGAAGAACTAAACCCTGCCGTGCGTAATCTTTCCGCCATAAAGTTGGCAACTTATAAAATTGATACAGCACCGCAGGCCGAATTACAAGCATTGTTGCAACCTATTGCCGAAGCCGGAAACTCGTGGTCGCCTCTGGCACAAGAAATGCTTGCTATGACAGCTATCCGCGAGGGAGATATTGAAACTGCCCGCAGCATATACAAAACCCTGCTTGATAGCGGCAATATTTCTGAAAACTTTAAAAGCCGCATACAAGATATGCTATCGGCTTTAAATGATATGTAAAATATTGCGTTATTAAAAACTTATTTTATGTCTGCGCGCCAAAACAGACATAAAATGCTATGATCGGAGAAAAAATGTCGTCCTATAAATTCAAAACCTTTGCCCTAATGTTTATAGCTGTCGGAGTGTCTTCTTGCGGAATTTTTTCCAATGATAAAGAGTTGCCCTCCGGCACACGTATTTCCATTTTAACCGAGCAAAATACCCAAAACGCACAAACCAGCGTGATTTCGGGCGATTCTTTTCCCACCCCCATTATCAATCGCCAATGGACACAAATCGGCGGAAACGCCTCCCATACCGGCACTGATATCCACACTTCCAATGACCTAAAACTACTTTGGCATAAAAACTTTGGCGATGGTGCCTCTAAAAAAAATTTATTATTAGCTCAACCTGTTGTCTACAATAATATTGTCTACACCCAAGATGTTAATGCTACCGTCTACGCCTTTAGCCTAAATGATGGAAAAAAAATTTGGAAACAAAAACTCAAACCCTTAACTGAAAATGAGCTGGAAAGCGGATTAAATGGTGTCGGATTGGCCATAGATAATCAAGCATTATATGCTGTGGCAGGATATGGCAGTGTATTTGCGCTCAATCGCGAAAACGGAGACGTTTTGTGGCGGAAAAATATTGGTTCGCCTCTGCGTGCGGCGCCAACGATTTGTGATAACAAAATTATTATTCAAACACTAGACAACCGTCTTCTAGCCTTTAACACCCAAAGTGGTGAAGAAATTTGGAAATACAACGTACCCGCCGAAGATACTGTTTTGGCCGGTGGACCGGCTCCGGCATGTCTATCAGAAAAAAATTTGGTCGTCGCCGGCTTTTCCAATGGTGAAATTCATGCTTTCAACGCTGATATCGGCTACCCGCTCTGGTCAACGGTCTTAATTAACAACGGCCACGTCAATCTTGCAACTGACATTAATGCTATCAAAGCTCCCCCCGTTATAGACGACAACACTGTTTACGCCATTGGTCATAATGATTTATTGGCCGCAATTGATTATCGTACCGGTGACAATAAATGGGAACAAAAAATCGGCGGCATAAATCTTCCATGGGTTGTCGGGGATTACATTTTTGTTTTATCAAACAATAATGAATTGCTTGCCTTAAATAAAAAAAGCGGAAAAGTATTGTGGCAAACATCACTTTTAACAGAATATCCGTTAGAAGAACGTAGCAACATATACTTAACTGGGCCGATTATGATAAATAAAAATCTGCTTGTAACAGCCTCAAACGGCATTGTTTATGAAATTTCATCAACCGATGGTCAAATCATACACCGCCGCGATTTGGAAGAACCTCTGCCTCTCGCGCCGATTTCTGCCGGTTCTGCTGTTGTGTTCATCACCAATGACGCTGATTTGCTTGTATATAAATAAGGAATGGAAATGAGTTTAAAAGTTGCTATAATCGGCCGGCCGAATGTCGGAAAATCAACTCTCTTCAACCGACTGGCCGGAAATAAACTAGCTATTGTTCATGATTTGCCCGGCGTCACCCGCGACCGCAAAGAAAGCAAAAGCAAATTCCGCGGCTTGGATTTGGTTTTGATAGATACCGCCGGTTTTGAATCCGCTAAAGAAGGTAGTATTGAACAACGCATGCGCGCACAAACAGAACGCGCCATCCGTGAAGCTGACGTTTGTTTATTTATGATTGATGCCCGTAGCGGCCTGCATCCTTACGATGAAACATTTGCCGCCATTGTTCGTCAAAGCGGCAAACCTGTTATCCTGTTGGCCAATAAATGTGAGGGAAAAATACAAGAAGACAGCATCTTTGAAGCCTACAAACTTGGTTTAGGCGAACCGATTCCGTTTTCCGCCGAACATGGGCTCGGACTTGAAGATTTATACACCGAACTGGCAAATTTAGATAAGAGTATTCAAACAACACCTAAAAACGCTTCAACGGATGAAAAACCTTTGCAATTAGCAATCGTTGGACGTCCAAACGTTGGTAAATCAACTTTAGTTAATGCCCTTTTAAAAGATGAACGGATGTTAACCGGTCCTGAAGCCGGCATCACCCGTGATGCTGTTTCTTCCGCATGGGAGTGGAACGGCAAAAAAATAAATTTGGTAGATACTGCCGGCTTGCGTCGTCAATCAAAAATCACGCATTCATTAGAAAAAATGTCGGCAGCCAGCACCAAGCACGCCGCTTTTATGGCTCAAGTCGTCGTTTTAGTATTAGATGCCGACGCCGTTTTAGACAAACAAGATTTAACCATTGCACGGCAAGTCATTGATGAAGGACGCGCCTTGATTATCGCCGTCAACAAATGGGATATTGCGAAACGTGCTGAAACTTTGCAACGTCTAAACGATAAATTACAAACTTCACTAACACAGGTAACCGGCATCCCGACCGTAACTATTTCTGCTTTAAAACACGAAGGACTTGATAAATTAATGCGGGCGGTTTTCAAAGTATATGAGCGTTGGAATGCCAGAATTCCGACAGCGCCGCTCAATAAATGGTTTGCTGACGTTCAAGAACAAAACACGCCGCCTTTGGGTAAAAACAAACGCCGCATTAAATTAAAATACATCACACAAGCTAAAACCCGCCCACCGGCATTTTATATTTTTTCAAGCAATCCGGAAGGTCTGCCTGATTCGTATCTGCGTTATCTGACAAACAGCTTAAGAGAAACTTTTGATTTAGGCGGCATACCGATTCGTATTACCGTGCGCAAAAGTGACAATCCGTATGCCGGAAAAACTGCCAAAGATTAGCCTTCTTCCAAATGCAACATCGCCGAAACACCCAAAAGGCCGACCACCAGTGTTGGAGTCCACACAGAAAGCCATACTGGAATATAACCGTTGATGCCGAATGCATAGACCACTTGCGAGCTAAAATACACCACAAAGCCGGTTGTAATTCCGGCCACAATCATAAACATCACGCCGCCTTGGCGCATATTGGCTTTTAAAGAAAAAATAGCGGCCACCAATACCATCACCACCAACAAGAAAGGTGATGCCAAAAGCGAAAGATAACGCATACGATGCCGTTGGGCGGAGAACCCCGATGATTCATAAAAATGGATGGTATCAGGCAAATCCCAAACCGAAATGGCATCCGGATCAATAAAGTTTTCTTTTATCCGCTGTAAATCAATACTTGTATTATATTCAACCGATGGCAAAGTTTCCGTCGGTTTGCCGCCGGCGTAAATTTTCACTCCGCGTAGCCGAAGAACATTACCTTTCAACTCACCGACCAAACCTTCCACTCTTTGAACAATTTGTGAGTTCCTATCCATTTCCAAAATACTAACATCACGCATGGATAAAACTTCGTTTTCTTCTTGCCGCAAAGATTTCGCCTGAATAACCAAGACCTTATCATCACCAACAGCTTCCCGTATCCACAACCCTTTGCTTGAAAACAACATCGCTTTAGGATTACGCGTCGCAAAACGATATTTAATTGTTTCATGTAGTTCATACATTTTGGAAGAAATCGGATTGACAAACGCTATATTAATTGCTCCAACGATAAAAACCGACAATAAAACAGGCGCCAAAAATCCCCACACTGAAACACCGGCCGAACGAATAATCACATATTCATTACTCTTGCTCACACGCCAAAAAGTAATCATTGCCGCCACCATCATAACAAACGGCAAAACCTTATCCACCGTTTGCGGCAAACGGGTAATGACATACTCAAAAACATAGCTCATACCGACATCTTCTCGGCCGGATATACGGCGCAAAGCCTCAATGGCGTCAAACATCATGATAATACCCATGATGGTCACCAGCACCAACAAAAAGGTTACAACAATTTGCTTTGCCAGATATCGTCCTAATATTGAATTTAACCGCATATGTTTCCTTTTATCTCAAAATTTCAGTCAAAATACTTTAATGATAAATATCTCTCAATGGCATCTGGCAAGATAACCACAATATTTTTACCATGCATTTCCGGCCGCTTGGCAAGTTCCAAAGCAGCACACAATGCCGCCCCTGCCGAAATACCGACCGGCAATCCTTCAGCTTGTGCTGTTTCTTTTGCTATCGCAAACGCGTCGCAACTGTTCACATGAACAATTTCATCAACCAGTTTTTCATCATAAAGCGGCGGAACAAAATTTGCACCGATTCCCTCAATTTCATGTACGTCGGCTTTGCCACCTGCCAAAACCGGACTTTCCGTCGGTTCCACCGCCGCAACATATAAGTCGGGATTACAAGTTTTAAGTGCTTTAGCCACACCTGTAATTGTTCCGGCAGTTCCCACACCGCAAACCAACACATCAAAATCACCGCCGGTATCTTCCATTAATTCCATCGCCGTGCCCAAAGTATGCGCACCGGGGTTAGCCTTGTTTTCAAACTGTTTCAACCAAATAACATTCGGATTTTTTTCAGCCAAAATTTCCGCTTTTTTAACGGCGCCTTCCATACCATCTTCTGCCGGCGTTAAAATCACATCGGCACCAAAATGCTTCATCAGTTTAATCCGTTCCTGCGACATATTTTCCGGCATAACAATAACCAATTTATAACCTTTGGCCGCACACATCGCCGCCAAACCAATACCGGTGTTACCGGATGTCGCCTCCACAAAAACCGTTTCCGGCGTAATTTTATCGGCGTCTGTTTTTTCCAACATCATCAACGCCACTCTGTCTTTAACCGAAAAAACCGGATTATAAAACTCACACTTACCCCAAATTTTGGCTTTGAGTTTATGTTTTTCTGCCAACTGATTAAGCTGCACCAGCGGCGTATGACCAACAAGTTCCGTAATGGATTGATATATTTTATTCATAACCGCATTCTCCGGAATTAAAAACCTTACAACACTTCTTTAGCTTCTTTAATCAATGAGTCAACAAACGCCGGCAATCCCACCTGACGCACACGTTTCATTCTCTCGCAGGAAATAATTTTTTGCACTTTGTAAATCGTATCTTCTACATTTTCATTGACCAGAACATAATCAAACTCATTCCAATGTCCGATTTTTTCAATAATCATATTCATGCGCTTGTCTATCACTTCTTTAGAATCCGTACCACGGTTGATAAGCCGGCGATGCACTTCTTTTACCGAGGGCGGTAGCAAATAAATCGTCACCACATCATCCGGCGCTTTTTGCCGCATTTGCCGAACACCGACCCAATCCATATCAAAAATAACATCTTGCCCGACATTGATAAAACTGTCCACTTCCGAACGCAGTGTGCCATAACGCGAACCGTACTGTGAATCAACATACTCATAAAAAGCATCTTGCGCTAAATATTCATTATATTGTTCATCGGTAATATAATAATAGTCAACCCCCTCTTGCTCGCCTTCTCGCTTGGCACGAGTTGTGACCGATACCGAAAACTTTAAATTGGAATCTCTTTTTAACAATTCTTTTATAATCGTACTTTTACCGGTTCCCGACGGCGCTTCAATAATAAACATGGCGCCTTTACGGGTTTTTCTCAAAACATCAATAACATCAGCCATAATTTTTACTCCACATTTTGTATTTGTTCGCGAAATTGCTCAATCAAAGCTTTCAAAGCCATACCGTATTTTGTTTGCTCCATATCCATAGATTTGGAACATAGCGTATTTGCCTCGCGGTTAAGCTCCTGACACAAAAAATCCAAACGCCGTCCGACTGGATTGTTTTCTTCCAAAAGTTCTTCTGCAGTTTTAAGATGCGCTTCCAAGCGATCCAACTCTTCTTTAACATCAGCCCGCATAATCAAAAGCAAAACTTCCTGATGGAGACGCTCTTCCGAAATTCCGGCCTCTCCGGCCATATCTTGAATTTGCCGGCAAATTTTTTCCTTGATTTTTTCCGGTGCTTTTTCGCTGATTTTCCGAACTTCTGAAACGTTTTCCCGAATTTGCGCCAAAATCATCTGCAAGGCTTGTCCGATTTTTTCACCTTCACGCTGACGTGCTTCTTTCAATGCGGCCGCCGCCGTTTCAAAACTCTGGCACAAGACCTTTCCCAACGCTGCCGTTTCTTCATCATCCGGCGCGCTTTCGGCGGCTTTAATCACACCGTTTATTTTCAAAAGCTCAACCGGTGATGGTTTGGCAAAAAAATCAGGCTCAGTCTTGCAAACTTCACGGGCTTTGCCAACCAATGCCGCCAAAAGCCCCTCATCAACCATCAATGACGGATTGGTATTTTCAACTTCCAACATCAGGTTGATATTGAATGTACCGCGCGAAAAAACACGCATGCATATGTTTTTAACATCGTTTTCCAGTACATCCAACCACTGCGGCAAACGGATTTTAACGTCGGCATTTTTGGCATTCACGCTTTTGATTTCCCATACCCAATTATACTTTTTGTTTTGAAAAACAAAATCAGCTTTTTGTCGGGCAAAACCGGTCATACTGGATAGATGCAAAACTTTTCTCCTTTTATTTTTGATTTTATGTAGTATAGTTTGTATCGGTTAATATATTACTAGGAAATTCTCATGAATAAAAACATAAAAAACATTTTAATAACAGGTGCCTCATCCGGCATCGGCGAAGCTTTAGCTTTATATTACGCTGGTCAAGGCGCAAAACATTTGTTTTTATGCGGCCGCAACGCTCAAAGATTAAATAACGTTGCCGGCGAATGTTCGCGTTTGGGTGTCAAGGTGCATACTGAAATTTTAGATGTCGCCGACCGCCAAAAAACCGCCGAATGGATTGAAAAATGCGAAAAAATTTCCCCACTTAACTTGATAATCGCCAACGCCGGCGTTTCCACCGGCGAAGAAACGCCCGAAAACATATACAACACCTTTAACACCAACATTTTCGGCGTTTTAAACACCATTACCCCCGGCATTGAAATATACCGCCGCCGCAACTCTGCAGAAAAAGCTGTTCTGGCAATTGTTTCCTCTATCGCCGGCTACCATGGCTTGGCCGGTTGCCCGTCATACAGCGCATCCAAGGCCTGTGTCAAAGCTTACGGAGAAGCCATGCGGATTCGCCTAGCCAAAGAAAACATCCAACTCAATGTCATCTGTCCGGGATTCGTTCGCTCACGCATCACGGACAAAAACACCTGCCCGATGCCGTTTTTCATGGAGGCCGAAAACGCTGCCGCCATCATTGCCACCGGCATAGAAAAAAACATCGGGCTGATAACTTTCCCATGGCCGATGCGGCTGGCAGCGTGGCTGGGTGCAATTTTGCCCAACTGTATCAGTAATTTTATTTATGGCAAACTCCCCTACAAGGTCTGATTAAAAAATCAATCGCGCTTCCGCCGCAAAAGTAAACACAAAGCGCCCGCGCCACCCATTTTGGCCGCCGGATGAATATAAGTCAGAATAAGCTGCTTTAAATTATCCTGATTAAGCCATTGCGGCACCCGCTCACGCAACACGCCTTTGGGCTGAAAAACATCTTCATCGGCATGATAAAGACCTTTGCCGGTAATAATCATCACACAACGTTTGCCCGAAAGATACGATTCGGTCACAAACCGCCGCACCGCCTCATAAGCTTTGTCTTCCGTATAGCCATGCAAATCCAACACGCCTTCCACCGGAAACGCGCCGCGTTTAAAACGCCGCATGGTGTTGCCGTCAATATCCGCGTGCGTGCCTAATTTCAAGTCATGTTTAATCAACTTAAGCGGTACGGTTTCTTCCCGTTCCCGCAATTGCAGTTTCTTTTGTTTTACCGGCGCGGCAATTTTATTTTCAGGCAACCGTTGAACATCACGAACACTTTCTTGCCAAAATTCTTCATCTTCATTATCGGTCACTGATTTTCACCTCGGCATGACGCGGCAACAAAATATAATAACGCCCTGCCGCATTCATTTTTCCGGCTGAAAGCAAAGCTTCTTCGCCGTGTCCCCAAAAATAATCGCCACGCACCGCGCCTTTAATAGCGCCGCCAATATCCTGCGCAGCCATCAATTTTTCAATCGGCTCTTTATCCGGACCGGTTGTTTCCAACCAAAGCAGGCTGCCAAGCGGAATATAACGATTGTCCACCGCTAAACTTCTGCCGGCGGTCAACGGCACACCCAAAGCGCCGATAGGACCTGCCGCGTCTGACAACCTATGAAAAATAAAACGCGGGTTTTCATCCATGCTTTCTTTTGCTTTTTGCGGATTCTCTTTGAGCCAATCGCGGATTTTATCCATAGATGCCTGCCCAGGCTTTAACAATCCCTTTTTTAACAAAATGCTGCCGATTCCCACAAATTTATGCCCGTTATTGTCGGCATAACGGATTCGCACGGCCGTTCCATCGTCCAAAACCGCCACTGCCGACCCCTGAATCTGCATCAAATAAATGTCCACCGCATCATCGCCCCACAACACTACCGGCGCATCAACACCGTTGCGGCTGATTTCCGCACGGGTATAATACGGCACGACTTGATTATTTTTCAACCGTCCCAACAAACGTTGGCGTGGTAAACTTTCATCAAAATCACGCAAATTTATCTCCAATAAATCATTGGGCTTACCATAAATGGGATGTTGATACTTGCCGTGTTTATGCTTGGAAGCTCTGATCTCCGCTTCATAATAAGACGTAAATTTCCCCTGCGGATTAAGATTTTCCATTACAAGATAAGGACGAAAATTTTCAATCAAAAAACGCCGCATGGCACGATTGCTTTTAACATCTTCCGTCAAAAAACGCCGACAAATTTTAAGATAAGCTTCCGGCGCAATTTTTATTTGCGCCATATTTAAGAGTTCCGGCTTTTTCTGCAAAGCCTCACAACTCAAGCGCCACGCCGGAATAATTTGCATCAAATCATCATCGGCAAAATGACGCAAATCAGACCAACTTGCCGGTTGTAATTCCACTCCGCGTTCGGTTCCGACAATAATTTGCGGCGAGGTTTTTTCCTTCACGCTGCAGGCAAATAAACCCAACACCAACAATATAAGTCCGATTCGTTTCATAAAAACCTTTCTTTATGTTTAAGCCTGTTTTTTGGTTGAAACCAAAAGCCATGCCCGTGATTTTGAGTTAAGATCTCGTTCAAATGTCCACACATCTGTGATTTTTTGCACAAAATTTTCATCTCCTTCAATCACTTCTCCAGCAGCATTTTTCAACAAATTAATTTGTTCGCTGATAAACTTGACCACCACTTGAGCAATTCCTTTAGAAGAAATTTTTGCATCTTCAATGTTCAACTCATCAACCTTAATCAAATCCGTTTCGGCGACAATCCCCTCTTCAGTGCGTTGTTTGATAATTTCCTGAAATTTTGCAAACAACTTTTTACCGGTCAGCATTTTCAATGTTTCTTCGTCGCGGTTGGCAAAAGCGCTCAAAATCATCTCAAAAGCCTTGCTGCATCGGCGGCAAAAATCCGCTCTGTCAAAATGCGGAATAGAATACAAAACTTTATCAACGCCTTCAGCCTCGTTAATATTCTGCATCGTTTTTGTTGCCGGCGCCAAATTCATTTTTTCTTCAATTTCATGGCGCATTTTTTCATAAGCTTTTTCAAACTCTTCGCGTGAAACGATTCTTACCTCGGGCCTTTCCTCGTCCGGTCTGGTTCCCAAAACACTCCGCAAACGTGCAAAAATCAAAACTGCGACAATGAGCAAAAAAATTATATCCAAATAAGCTGACATTTTCATACCTCTTTATTCTGAACTATTTATATATATAAAAACTTTTCTTAACATTATCAACTATTATATTTGACGGATAAGAATATTTGCGTTATGTACAATATCAGGATTTTATTTTCATAAAGTAAAGGAACAGAAAAATGAGTGAAAACGCTTCAACCAACAATCAGCCGGCAGTTTTGATAAACAACCAATACATTAAAGACTTGTCGCTTGAAATTCCACACGCGCCCAATATTTTTTCTCGCATCACTTCTCAACCAGCTTTAAAGGTTGACATTAACGTCCAATCACAAAAACTGGAAAATTCAAGTTACAATGTAACATTAAATTTGTCTCTAAACGGCAATCTTGGCGAAGAAAAATTGTTTATTTTGGAACTTTCTTATGCAGCCGTTGTCAATTTAAATATTCCTGAAGAACATATTGAACCGGTTTTAGGCATTGAAATTCCGCGGTTATTGTTCCCCTTTGCCCGCAACATCATTACTCAATGTTTAATTGAAGGTGGTTTGCCGCCTTTCATGTTAAACCCGATTGATTTTGCCGCCGTTTACAACGCACGTAAAGCTGCTGAAAACAATCAAAAAACAGCCGCCACCGACACCAATGCTTAAAAGCAACCATTTTCGGACAACCGTTTTGCCGCCCGAAAATCAGGATTAAAAAAATGCGTTTAGCTTTGTTTCAACCTGACATTCCCCAAAACACCGGCACGTTGTTACGTCTTGGTGCATGTCTAAATTTTCCGTTAGACATTATTGAACCCTGCGGTTTTATCTTTAATGAAAAAGCCATGCGGCGTGCTGGCATGGATTATCTTGAATTGGCACAATACCGCCGTCACAACTCATGGACGGATTTTTTGGAATACCGACAAACGCACCCGCAAGAATACGGCCGAATCGTTCTGTTAACCACCCACGCCTCAAAACTCTATACAGAATTCTCATTTTACCCCAATGATATTATTTTAATGGGACGT
Organism: uncultured Alphaproteobacteria bacterium; assembly: GCA_944393205.1. Classification (GTDB taxonomy): domain Bacteria; phylum Pseudomonadota; class Alphaproteobacteria; order RF32; family CAG-239; genus CAAFZY01. Next base: position 28,361 of record CALXZI010000012.1, read on the forward strand.
GAAAGTGCCGGTGTCCCGCAGGAGGTTCACAATCTTGCCGACGCACGCCTTTTAATCCCGATGGCACCACAAGCGCGGTCGGTCAATATGGCGGTTTCGGCAGCCATGGTCGTCGGCGAAGCCTTGCGTCAAACAGGCTTATTTCCACCGCAAGCCTGTTTACTTTAAAAAAAATCATTTTTTTTATTTTAGGGCTAGATTTATGTCTAAAAATATGGTATATTCCAAATTGTTCTAAACAAAACACCAAACAAAAGGAGAGCCTATGAGCACCAAAAAAACGCCGTCTCTGGCTTTTAACGCCGGAGAATATGTTGTTTACCCGACCCACGGCGTCGGCAAAGTTTCCGATATCTCAAAGCAGACCATTGCCGGAAGCGAGCTGGAGCTGTTGGTGGTTAATTTTGATAAAGATAAAATGACTTTGCGGATTCCTGTTTCCAAAGTTGAACACGTCGGTTTGCGCAAAATTTCGGAAGCTTCCACCATAAATGATGCTTTAACAACATTAAAAGGAAAACCTAAAGTCAAAAAAATTATGTGGTCACGCCGCGCGCAGGAATATGAAAACAAAATCAATTCCGGCAATCCGGTTGCCATTGCAGAGGTCGTGCGTGATTTATACCGCCATGAAAATCTGGCCGAACAATCATACAGCGAACGCCAGATTTATGAGCAGGCGCTTGACCGTCTGGCTAGCGAAGTTGCCGTATTTGACAACACTTCGCTTGATGCCGCTAATAAAAAGATTTTAGATATTTTAGCAAAATAAAATATCCTCACACCTAAAAAACGCCGTGATTCAATAGCAAACACGGCGTTTTTTATCGCCGCCACATATCATATTGACAAAATATTTTCCACATGCTAGACCCTAAACATAAACAAATAATTTTTATATTATGAAAGAAAAACAAAACAAATTGGATAAAATTATCCAAAGCTACGCTAAAAGAATTAATGAAAACAATGAGCCATATGCGGCGGCGGTAGTCTTGTATGCCCATGCCATTCGTTCTGCCCAAAAGTTGGGAGACCCTGAAAATCACATCAAAAATTGGCTTCCCGAACAGCTGATTAAGTTAAGAGAAACCATTGCAAATGATGAGAAGTTTATGGAGTATGAACATAACACCCGTTTGCTGAATATCGTTTACACAGTCAATGAAATGTTATATATCATTCTATAAGATAAAAAAAATACGGAAACAAGAGTTTCCGTATTTTTTTATATTCACCGTCATAACGCAAACATTTTGCCAAATTAATAACGCTTGGCCATTTCAGAAAGCGGCACAACCTTGATTTTATCGGCATAACCGGCAGCACCGAAAGCAATGTAGCGTGCTTCGCAAACCTTTTGCATTTCTTCAATTGCCGGCTTTAAATATTTGCGTGGGTCAAACTCTTTCGGATTTTCGGTAAACAACCGGCGGATTGCGCCGGTAATAGCCATACGGCAGTCGGTGTCCACATTGACCTTGCGCACACCGGACTTAATACCGCGGACGATTTCTTCCACCGGTACGCCGTAAGTCTGCGGAATAGTGCCGCCATAGGCATTAATTAAATCTTGCAACTCTTGCGGAACCGAAGATGAGCCGTGCATCACCATATGAGTGTTGGGCAATTTTTGATGGATTTTTTCAATCACGTCAATCGCCAAAATATCACCGTCCGGTTTGCGGGTAAATTTATAAGCACCGTGTGACGTGCCCACCGCAACCGCCAAAGCATCAACGTTGGTTTCAGCCACAAAACGAGCAGCCTCATCCGGATCGGTAACCAAACGTTTTTTATCAATCACGCCCTCGGCGCCATGGCCGTCTTCTTTATCGCCTTTGCCGGTTTCCAAAGAGCCGATAACACCCAATTCACCTTCAACTGAAGCACCAACGGCATGAGCGCGCGCCACCACCTCTTTGGTGACATGAACATTGTATTCGTAAGAAGAAGGGGTTTTGCCATCTGCTTCCAAAGAACCATCCATCATCACCGAAGAATAACCGTTTACCAATGCCGATTGACAAATATCCACCGATGAACCGTGATCCTGATGCAGACAAATCGGCAGTTCGGGGAACATTTCAATACCGGCTTTAACCATATGGCGAATCATCGGGTCGCCGGCAAACTTACGTGCACCGGTTGAGGTTTGCAAAATCACCGGTGCGTTAACCTTGCGTGCAGCTTGCAAAACAGCAATAACCTGCTCCATATCGTTAATATTAAAAGCCGGAACACCATAACCGTTTTCGGCTGCGTGATCCAGAATTTGACGCATAGAAATCAAAGGCATAATATTCTCCTTCAGTAAAAAATTATCACAAAATCTATGCAAAATATAAGACAAGCCTGCAAATTTGCAAGCTAAAAATTTTAACATATAAAGATATAAACAACCTATGCACATATTGTCACGTCTATGAGCCGACAACGTCGGCGAATACTAGGCGTCCATTCCATTCTTTGTCACCCCTATGAGGATGCGCAAACATCCAAATACAAGGGGCCACAAAAAACAAGGCATGGTGTCTGATTTATGGACACCTTGTACTCATTCGCTTGCATACCCTCGTAGATGTGACAACCTCGTGCCGGCATCAGTGCTATCCCCCATGACAAAAGATATATAACCTTTGATTTCTTGACTTTTGCCAGTGTTTTTTTTATCCTGAATACAAGATGGCCGAGTTGGCTGTCTCGGAACTAAACAATTCCACGACAACGCGTCTGCATGTATAGGACGTTAAATTTATACGCCGACTGGTCAGATGACCGGAAGGCGGTAGAATAAGCCTTGCGGTCAATATACCGCGCTATATCGTTGTCATAGTTGTTTACTTCCGGTCGCTTTTGGTTTTGAAAGCGATTTTTTTTATAAGTTTCACTTACAAAAAAGGAAGGTTACTATGAAATATATTAATGAAAACGGCCGTTCAATGGTTGAAATGTTGGGTGTTTTGGCGATTATCGGCGTTCTGTCCGTCGGTGGTATCGCCGGCTATTCCAAAGCCATGAACAAATACAAAATCAACAAAACAACCGATCAGGTTTCCATGTTGGTCGCCAATATCCGCACCCTGTTTTCCTCACAAGGCAATTATAAAGATTTAAGCAACGCCAACGCCATTAAATTCGGTGTGGTGCCGGAAGACATGATAAAAACTGGTAGTAATAATGCTCAAACACTGTCAAACGCTTTTGGCGGTGAGGTAAAAATCGGTGCTTCCGGTGGCCGCGCCTTAAATGATAATGAAGCGTTCAGCATTGTATACAGCGGTTTATCATCCGAAGCATGCGTTACCCTCGCAACCGGCGACTGGGGTTCCGGTCAGGCTTCCGGTTTGATTGCTATTTCTGCTGGTACAAATGGTAATACATCCGGCGTTACAGGCACAGAAGATAGCGCTACAGGAAAAGGTGTTGATGCTGTTTATTTAGGAACTTCTGACGATAAAAGTGAAAAGTGTGATGGTACTGGTTCAACTAGTTGTACAGCCATCGCTGTTCCGGGCGCAGATAAAAACCCAACGCCGATGAGCGTTACCAGTGCGGTTAATGCTTGTTCTTGTACAAGTACGACATGCGAAGTTGCTTGGAAATACTACTAATACAAGCAGGTTTTATGCTTAAAAGCGGCAATCCCTATACGCGGCTTTGAGGCATAAAAAAACGGAAATATTATTTATCGGTTCCCTAGCCGTACAAATAATATTTTCCCCTAAAAAACTCCCGTAACAAACGTTACGGGAGTTTCCTTTATGTCAAGAAAACCCCGTCTTGATTTATCAAGACGGGGTTTCGTAACAGTTTTTTATCTTCTATCGCCCATAATTCTTAACAAATTTAAGAACAAGTTGATGAAATCCATATACAGCGACAAAGCACCGGCGACAGCCTTGCGGGTGGCGGAATCTTCCGTATCCGACGAGGCATATATATTGCGGATTGTTTGAGTGTCATAAGCTGTTAAGCCGACAAAAATGGCAATAGCAATATAAGACAAAGCATAGTCAAAAGCTGTACTTTGCATAAAGAGATTAACAATGCTAGCAATAATGACGCCCCATAAGCCCATAATCATGAACGAGCCCATACCGGTCAGGTCGCGTTTGGTGGTGTAGCCATACAAGCTCATAGCACCAAAAGTTCCGGCCGTAATCAAGAAAACACGAGCCATGCTAGAAGCAGTATAAGCCAGAACAATCGGAGTTAATGAAGCGCCCATTAAAGCCGCAAAACCCCAGAACACACCCTGAACTTGTTTTGACGAACCACGCATCACCGCCCAGTTGAAAACAAAAACCATAATCAACGGCGAAATAAAAGCCAACCAACCGAGAATGGATAAACCGGGGGTACCAGTTGTCGGGTTGATGTTAAAAAACAACGTGATTAAGCTGGTGTTGGCAATTAAGTATGCCACCAATGCGGTCATGCATAAGCCGCCGGCCATATAATTGTATACTTTGAGCATAAAGCCGCGCAGACCTTCATCAACGCCGCTTCTTTCTACAGCTGAAGTATAAGTTTTTGTTTCCATAATTTTCTCCTTAAATAATGTTATCCTGTGAGATAATATAGAAATTTTTTTGTTAAAAATCAACAAGCATATAAAAAAACACCCGCCTTTTTAAAAGACGGGTGTGCCGTGTCGGAAAAATTAAGCGGCTTTAGCTGAATATTTATCCGCAAATTTGTTCATTGTTTCAATGATGTACGACTGTTCATCTTCTTCAATGTATGGGTGCATTGGAATGCTTAACACAGTCTTGGATAATTTTTCACAGACCGGAACCGAGCGCGTGTTCCATTTTTTATATGCCGTCTGGGTGTTAACCGGACGCGGATAATAAGCGCCGCAAGGAATGCCGGCCTCTTTTAAATAAGCCATCAGCTCATCGCGGTGTTCGCAATTAATGGTATAAAGCGCATAAGCCGAACGGCAGTTGTCTAAAATGCGCTGTTTACCGAAATACGGGCTTAATTCCGAATCATAACGTTTAGCAATACGGTAACGATCTTCCAGCTCTTTATCAAAAACAGTTAATTTCTGCAAAATGACCGCGGCTTGAAAGGAATTCATACGACCGGTCATGCCCAAACGAACATTATCATAGTGATCATCGGGGCTCATACCATGAACGCGGCAGGATTTAACCAACTCATTTTCTTCATTGCTGTTGGTAAACACCGCACCGCCGTCGCCGTAACCGGCTAAAGGTTTGGTCGGGTAAAAAGATGTGGCGCTCATGTCGGCAATTGAACCGGCTTTTTTGCCATAATAAACAGAACCGTATGATTGGCAGGAATCTGAAAGTACTTTCATGCCGTTTTCGTGGGCAATCTTAATGATCTCATTCAGTTCACAAGGGGAACCGAAAATATCAACCGGAATAACGGCTTTTAAGTTAAGCTTGCCTTCTTTTTTGACTTCGGCAATAGCGCGTTTCAAATCTTCAGGATCCATGTTGTAAGTATCCGGTTTGGAATCAACAAAAATCGGCGTGGCGCCTAACAAAACCGGCGCTTCGGCAGAAGATACAAACGTAAACGATGATACAAAAACAGCATCGCCGGCTTTGACATCCCAAGCCATTAAGGCCAAAGTGAGGGCATCGGTGCCGGAACCACAGGTTGAACAATATTTGGTGCCGGAATATTCCGCCAATTTTTGATCAAGTTCTTTGGTTTCAGGGCCTTGGCAATAAGCGCCGTGTTCCAAAACTTTTTCCAAAGCCGCCATAATTTTGCCGCGGCCAATGATGTTTTGTGAAGTGGCGCAATCAAATAAATTTATTTTTTTTGAGGGTTTATCCGTCATTTTTTTATCCTTTAACAAAAGTTCAAAACTGATGCCGATGTTACGGTATTTGTCAAACCGATGCAACACACAAGATATTTCTTGATTGTAACAAAAGTATGCAACATACTAACATATCACCACCAAACGACATATTTTTATTGATTTAATTGCGGCAATTGCTATATTTAGTAAAAACTAAAGAGCGATAACAAGGGAATAAAAGATGAGAAAGTTGGTTTTGGCGGCGTTTTTGGCACTTGGTTTGGCCGCGTGCGCCACAAATCCGGACGGAAGCAAGCTTTCAGCCGATGATGAAGAATCAAAGCTGGAATATTACAATCGCGCTATGTTTAACTTTAACTATCAATTTAATAAAAAGGTGATGAAACCGGTGGCTCGGGGTTATCGGTCTGTAACCAACCAGTTTTTCCGCAATCGGGTCAGCGCCTTTTTTAACAATTTAGAAGAACCGGCTTATTTTATTAATAATCTTTTTCAAGGTGAAATCAAAAACAGCGGCATTTCCGTCGGACGTTTTTTAATCAACACCACTTTGGGACTGGCCGGAACGTTTGACGTGGCTGCCGGTTGGGGGCTTGAAAAAAAGAAAAACAGCTTTGACCAAACCATGGCAAAGTATTGTGTACCGGATGGTCCTTTCTTTATTTTACCGATTGTCGGCCCGGCCACGCCGCGGTATGTTGCGGGATGGACGGCTGACGCTTATGCCAGCCCGTTGTTCTGGGCTTTGATAGATGTTGAAAATGACGGCGTTGATGCGGCAGTCGTTGGTGCTACCGCGTTGAAATATATCAATATCTATGCAGAAAACGAGGGTCTGATTGAAAGCTTGGAAGAAGGTTCGGTTGATTTTTATGCTACAATGAAGTCGGCTTTTTTGCAAAATCGGCAAAAGTTTATCAGTCTGTGCGGCACAGAAGATGTGGAAAATGACACTTTAAGTTATGACTTTGATTTTGGTTATGAAGATGCTTTTGATGAAGAAATGGAATAAATATTGTTAAGGAGATTGAATTTATGCAAAAAATTCTGACTTTTATAATGACGGTGTTTTTGTTGGCGGCAGGTTCGGCTCAAGCCGAGGTTGATGCCTCAAAAGCCGAAAATTTTATTAAAAAAGTAACCACGCAGGGGATTGAGGAAATTATTAATTCCGATGTTTCGGCAGAAGAAAAAGATGCACGCTTTGCCAACCTTTTTAATGAATATCTTGATTTGGATTTTATCGGGCGTTTTGTGCTGGGACGTTATTGGCGTTCTTCCACACCGAAACAACGGACGGAATTTATTGATGTTTATCGCGAAATGAACATTAAAACATGGTCAAAACGGTTTGATGAATTTAAGGGTAAAACTTTTGTGTTCAAAGGAACCACGCCATCAAACTCGGCCGGTCAGATTTTTGTAAATACTGAAGTTCCGATGGAGCAAGGCGCGCCGGCAAAAGTGGTTTGGCGAGTCAAAGAAAATGATGGGACTTTCAAAGTTGTGGACATTATTATTGAGAATGTCAGTTTGGCGATTACCGCTCGTAATGAATACGCGGCTTATATTAAAAAATCTCCGGATGGCGTGGATGGCTTAATCGCTAATTTGCGGCAAAAAAGTATGCAATAATGTTTGAGAATTTATTGCCGATGCAATACCGCCAAAGGATAAATCTTTTGGCGGTATTTTTAATCGGAATGCAACTGTGGAATGTTTGCTCTTTTCTAAATGAATGATTGACATTTTGCGCTTTTTTAGGTAGAATTATTATATGTATGATTATTTTTTGTCGGGGGCTGTTATGCTTGATTTGAAAAAGATTTTTGCGGTTCTGGCTGGAGTTATGTTTTTAAGCGTTTCTGCCGAAGCGCGTGTTTGTTTCTTGGCCGGTTCCGGTGATGATAGCGGATGTTTGACGCTTATTGGATCATATGAACCAACTTCCATGTGTAAAGGTTATATCAGCTGTGCTATTCCGGAAGCAGGAGCTTCAGCTTGTGTTGAAGACGGTATAGCTTTTTATCGGCCGGAAAATTGTTGCTCTGATACAACCATTTATGAGCGTTGCGATGGCGTCGGGGAAGTCTGTCGGGCTTCGGGCTGTATCGGTTCAGATAAAAACGGCACATACACAGCCTGTGAAATTGGTTATTGCGAATGCGACAGCACCTATACGGAAGATTGCTCTGGTCAGGGGCTTAAAGGCGTAGGCGAATCTTGCGGCGGTTTATATCAGGCATGTCAATGCTCCGCAGATTATTTCGTTTGTGATGCCGATGCCACCCCTGGCGGTTCATCATGTAAGGATACAACCATAAAATACGCATCATGCTCATGTCCGGTTCCCGACGGCAGTAATTGGACAACCGATCCGGATACATGCTGTTCAGGGTTCAGCAAAACTTGCGTTAACCAACCAAGCGGAAAAATAGTTTATAAATGTAACACATCCCCAAGTTTTGACTGTGTTTGCGGTTTCAGCCATGCGGCCGGCGCAAAAACCACTTGTATAAACGGTTGCACGGATAGTAATTATGAGTATGTTGGCAATATTCCGGCAAATGTTACCTGTAGTGATCATACCGATGGTATTACCGGCGCTTGCGGTAATGACTGCCGGTGTAATGACGGATACTGGGATTTTGCCAGAACCTGCGCAGAACAGCCGAAAGACGTGTGTGAGAAATTGGGTTATACGCAAGTGTCTTGCAGCGGAAAATGGTTGGGTTGTCCATATGATGTCAGCAAAAAGATTTGTATTCCGTCCAGCAGCGACGGTTGTACGTCTGGTTATGCCAAAACAGCTGCAGATTGTGGCACACATGGCGCCGAAGGTTATGAACTGGGCGCGGCAACTGATAATGTTGGCTGTTTCAAATGCGTTGTGAAGACTTGCCCAACCGGCACATCCACAACGTTAAGACCCGTGTCGCCG
>CALXZI010000013.1 GCA_944393205.1 uncultured Alphaproteobacteria bacterium
ACCCGCCACAACATTGGTTTTATGGCGGCTGATGAGATATGCAGCCGCTATAATTTTTCAAGTTTCAAAAACAAATTTGACGCGCTTGTTGCCGAAGGCCAAATCGGCGGGGAAAAGGTTTTGCTCCTCAAGCCGCAAACTTTTATGAATCTTTCCGGCAACGCCGTCGTTAAAGCAGCTTTTTTTTATAAGATTTTACCGGAAAACATCATTGTCATACATGATGATATTGATTTAAGCGTCGGTCAGCTTAAAGCCAAACGCGGCGGCGGTGCCGGCGGACACAACGGTTTAAAAAGCATTGATTCGCACATCACACCGGATTATAACCGGATTCGCATCGGCGTCGGACATCCGGCCGGCAAAGGACCTGAAGTGGCTGATTATGTTTTGGGACATTTTTCCAAAACCGAACAGGATATCATCAAACAAGAAATTTCTCTGATGCCGGAAGCCGTGGAAGTTTTAATCAAAAACGGGGTGGCTTCATGTTCAAACTTTTTGGGCATGGCTGCCAAAAAATAAACAGGAGTTTTTAATTATGGGTTTTAATTGTGGAATTGTCGGTCTTCCGAACGTTGGCAAATCAACCTTGTTTAACGCCTTAACACAAACCATCGCCGCACAGGCGGCAAACTTTCCTTTCTGCACCATTGAGCCGAACACCGGCCGTGTGGCCGTACCGGATTCGCGCCTTGACAAGCTTGCCGAAATCGTCAAACCCAAAAACATTGTTCCGACACAGCTTGAATTTGTGGATATTGCCGGTTTAGTTAAAGGCGCCTCCAAAGGCGAAGGTCTGGGCAACCAGTTTTTGGCCAACATCCGCGAAACCGATGCCGTTATTCATGTTTTGCGTTGTTTTGAAGATGACAACATCACCCACGTTGAAGGCTCGGTTGACCCGATTCGCGATGCTGAAATCGTTGAAACGGAACTCATGATTGCCGATTTGGAATCTTTGGAAAAACGCTTTGAACAGGTCAAGAAAAAAGCCCAAACCGGCGGCGATAAAGAAGCCAAAGTCTGCGCCGCTGTCATGGAACCGGTTATCAACGCCCTGCGCGCCGGAAAGCCCGCGCGCACCGCAGCACCCGACCCATCCGAAAAAGACGCTTTCAAACAATATAAAATGCTCCAGCTTTTAACTTCCAAACCGGTGTTGTACGTTTGCAACGTTGATGAAAGTTCGGCAGCCAGCGGCAACAAATTTTCCGATGCCGTATTCAAAAAAGCCGAGACTGAAAACGCCAAAGCGGTCATTATCTCCGCCGAAATTGAAGCGGAAGTCGCCCAACTGGATTCGGCAGAAGAAAAACAAGAATTTTTGCAAAGTCTGGGCTTGGAAGAAACCGGCCTGGCCAAAATCATCCGCGCCGGATACGAACTTTTGGGCCTGCAAACCTATTTTACCGCCGGCCCCAAAGAAGTGCGTGCATGGACATTTTTAAAAGGCTCCAAAGCGCCGCAATGCGCCGGCATCATTCACTCGGATTTTGAAAAAGGCTTTATCCGCGCCGAGACAATTTCTTATGATGATTATATCCGTTTGGGCGGCGAACAAGCTTGCAAAGAAGCCGGCAAAATCCGCTCCGAAGGCAAAGATTACATTGTTCAAGACGGCGATATCATGAACTTTTTGTTTAATGTATAAATAAATTTTCTGAATTTTCAAAGGCACTAACCGCGCATGGTGATGCAAAACTGCGCATGGCGATACAAAGCGATACAAAACTGTGCAACATGATACAAAATAGGGGGTTACATTTTTTTAAAAATTTGCTATAAATTTTTGTATCGTTGCAAAAGTTTCGGTTTGAAACACCAAGCGTAACGATTGAAATAGGTTAATCATTTTTTGTTAAAAGTACTAAATATACTTTTTTTCCTTTGCCGAAAGCCTCTTAAGGGCTTTCGGTTTTTTTCAACTTTAACTTTTGCCGCAGAAAAAACATCTGCGGCATTTTTTTATGAAAGGAAAATTCAATGAATTTTTTTGACAACACAACTCTTAACAATCATCGCGATCAAGCCTTACGTAATCGCTATGGCTACAATTACGGATATTTAAAATACAAATATCCCCATGCCGATGAATTATCAGATACGGAAATTGAACGCCTGATAAACCTGATATATCAAAACGGCAACACTTTGGAAGAAGCCGAACCGTATTTGGATGAATATGTTCAGCAAATCCGCCCGCAATGGTTTCAGGAAAATTCCGGCAATAGCCTCAATTCTACAATGAATATGACAAACCGGACAAACACTGAAATGAGTCGTCTGCAACAACGGCTGCAGGCACAGGCTGAAAATCAAAAACGTTTGGACGCATACAACAACCGTGGCTTTTACCTGACCGGCGATCAATGGGCTGATGTCGGCAAAGCGACTTTAGACGGCATTGTTTCCGGCACGGAAAGTTTACTTGATCATTTAACTTCCGGTGGTTATGGTTTCGCTAATCGTCAGTTTTTTGACGGAGGCATAGAAGAGCGAAGAAACCGCTTGCAACAGGAAGCCGACTTGGCCGGCCTCGGCGTGGCAAATGACTTTTTTCAAACCGGATTGAATAATTTAGGAGATTTGGGAAAATATTCAATTGGTCTAGCCAGCACTCCACAAAAAATTAAAAATTGAGGAAATCGATTTCTAAAGGATATCCCGGCTCTGCAAAAACTCGGCAGAAAATATTTAAATAAATATTGGAAATAAGCACCGGCAAAAGGCAAAGCCTCTTTTGGCAAAAAAATGAGGTTTTGCCTTGACGATAAAATATTTTTACGGCAAATTTAGTTAATATAACAACAATATGATTAAAAGGATAATTTTAATGTTCAAAACACTTGCCGACTATTTCAAATTCATCCCGGGTGATATGGACTTCATCGGCGGCGGAATAATCATTGCTTATTGGATTTGCCAGACAACACAAGGTGACAATTTGTGGTTCTTTTTAATTCCCTTATTATATTTGTCATATATGGGTTACAGAAGTATTATACTGTTGACATTAAGCGCTTTGATATCTTTTGCCATATATAATTTTTATACTTTGCAACCCGGCAGTTTTACTTATAAAACAAATATCTCTTGCATTTTTTTTAGTTTTTTTTATCTGCGTGATATGTATTTTATCTGGAAATACCGCCTAAATGCTTTCACTTACTCAGCTAAAACCGAAGAAAGCCGGAAAAGATGCCTGCTTTTTGCTAAACTTGGTTTTATCATCATCTTTTCGCTTTGTTTGTTCTTTTATCTGCTTAATCTGTTATATTATTCCCGCTTATAAAATGGAGAAACAAATGTCAAACACCAAAGATACAGATGATTATGATTATTTCAAATTTATTCCGGGAAAAATGTATTTTGGCATTGGTTGTTATTTTGCTTTTTCCTGGATTGCCGAAAGCACCGATTGGGAAAGCTTATGGATATTCCTCTTTCCGGTTTTGTATTTAGCTTATTACGGCAACCGAAAAATCATCTTATTTTCGCTTACCGGTTTGACTGTGTTTTTAATACAAACACTCTTCCTGGCTGAATTTGGGCAGAAAGGTTTCGGCATATACATTTTAAATTTCACCATCACACTTTTCACCTATCCCCGTGACATGTATTTTATCTGGAAACACCGGTTAAACGCCTTCACCTATTCGGCTAAAACCGAAAAAAGCCGGAAAATACGCCTGTTCTTTGCCGCATTGGGTTTTATTTTCATTTTTACTCTATGCCTGTTCCTTTATTCGCTTAAATTTTTATAATTATTCCTGCTTATAAAATGGAGAAATAAATGTCAAACACCAAAGATACAGACAAATACAGTTATTTCAAATTCATCCCGGGACAAATGATTTTCGGCTTTGGTTGTTATTGTGCTTTTCATAGAATGCCGAAAGACCTTAAAGAACTTTCGTTTTTTTAGCATTGACTTTTATCTTTGCAAAAAACAACAACCGGAATCGGCAAAAACCAATTCCGGCTGTTGTTTATCGGAGAAACATACCACAAAACTCAACGGGTTTTCTGTGCGTTTTGTATAATGGTATTTATCTGCGAATTGGGATTTTCCAAGCGCCCTTTATCGTTTATTTTAAGTCCATGTGCCTCAACGTCTTTTAAATATTTTTCTTTAAAAGCTTTTTCGGTTTCGCCCAACTCTTCACCTTGCTTTGTTCTTTTGTTCAAATCATTATAAATCATATTTTTTACATACAATTTTCTGATTTCGGTTTCTTCCTTTCTTTTAGCAACTTTGCTATTTTCATCAAAACTTGTTCCGCATTGATACCCGCCTTCCACATCTTTCACTTGTGGAACAAGATGAAGCGCGCTAAAACCAATGCGATAGTTGGAAAGCGTTAATTTTCCGTTATGGAAAGTGTAATCAACAAATTCACCGTTTTCCTCCGCGTGATGAACGACGCCCAATTTTTCTTCCCGATCATACTTTAACATATTGTCGCAAACTTCCAGCGCTTTATTTTCCTCAATACCCATTTCATTAAAAACGTGAGCCAAACCAGAAGGGGTAATTCGCCCTTGTTCATCTGCGGATTCAACATATTTTTGTGCAAACTCGGCACATTGATCTTCATTAAAATCGGACTCCCGTAAAGCTTTAGCCAATACAGCTGCTGAAAAATAATAAGCCGATTCGGTTTCGGTTGTTTTTTCCGCCGCAGGTTGATTCTGTGAAGGCTCTTGTTGAGAATCACCGGTAAACTCTCGCACTGCTTCTTGCCGAGCAGCAATAAACTCTTTCGGACCATTCGTAAATTCTTGCCACGATTCATTTCTTTCATTTAAAAACTCTTTTTGACTATTCACATAATCCTCAAAAAAAGCTGTTTTATTTTCCTTATCCTTTTTTTGTTTTTCTTGTATTTGTGCTTTATATTCCGTTTTAAATTCTTCTTTATCTTGTGAAGCTTTTTCTTGCGCATTAACGTATTGTCCTGACAGCAAACCTGTTATCGCCGCCCCACCAATCATGGCAGATTTACGTATTTTATTTTTAAGCTCTTTTATTTTGTCTTTATTTGTCATAATAAAACTCCTCTATTATACAATGCTCATACATAATCATTAGCATAAAATAAAAATTTTGTCAATATTCATACTCTATACATCCATCCTAAAGAGGGTATCTCAAATTTTGTTTTTTCTGTTGCAAATTTTTCAAAGAAAAGTTATTGCTAATGCCATGACCCGATACAAAATGACCATAGAATATGACGGAACCAATCTTGTCGGTTGGCAAAAGCAACAGGAAGGCGACAGTGTGCAAGGTTTGCTTGAAACCGCGCTTTATAACTTCACCCGTCAAAACATTGATATTTTTGCCGCCGGACGCACCGACGCCGGCGTTCACGCTTTGGCGCAGGTGGCTCATTTTGACTTGGATACAAACATGGAACTCTTCCGTATGCGCGAGGCTTTCAACGCTCATCTGCGGGATATGCAGGCGCCGGTTGCGGTGCTTGATATAGAACCCGTTTCAGATGATTTTCACGCTCGTTTTTCCGCCAAAGGCCGTGGCTACATTTACCGCATATTAAACCGTCGCGCCCGCACCGTACTGTTGGAAAACCGCGTCTGGCATGTAGGCTTTCCGCTTGATGTCAACAAAATGCGCCAAGGGGCAAAATATCTGCTCGGCCATCATGATTTCAGCGCTTTCCGCGGTGCCGGCTGTCAGGCGCTTTCGCCTGTAAAAACGCTTGATAAACTGGATATTGAAGTCCATGGTGATGAAATTGACTTTATTGTTGAGGCACGTTCGTTTTTATATCATCAGGTGCGCAACATGGTCGGCACCCTAAAAATGGTCGGCGACAACCATTTAACCCCTGAAGACGTCAAAACCATTTTGGAAAGTCGCCGCCGCGCCGAAGCCGGTGTGACCGCTCCCGCTTGCGGACTTTATTTAAGCAAAATTATGTATTAATATTTTCCGGCCATCGCCTTGTAAACATAGTTTTCATATTTGATAATCTGATATTTTTGCGAAATCAGGTTTTGTTTTAAGGCATTTTGCGTATAAATCGCCTCCAGATAATCTTTAAATTCCGACTTGCCGACCTGATAGCGCTGCTGATAATACTGCGTTATTTTAGCCGAATTTTCATAGTTTTCGCCGGTGTTGGCAAAAATCGCCGTGGCTTTCTCATATGCCAAATAATAATACGCCACCTCATTGACCGCCTGATTGAGCGTATCCTTAAAATCCACCAACGCAATTTGATAATCGGTTTCCGAAATCTTGACATTGTTCTTGACCCTGTTCCAATCTAAAAACGGCAAATCAAGCGAAACGCTGCCGAAAATATACGGAAAATCAAAAGTCGTCCGCGCTTTGTCCGAACTGGAATTAAACGCGCCGTTCAAAGAAATGGACGGATACCAGTTTTTATCTTCGGCTTTCATGGTTTTAAAAGCCCCTTCTAACCGCATTTGACTGGCCAGCAAATCGGGCCGGTTGGCCAACACCGCCACCGGCACATCAACATTTACCGGCAAACTTTTCTGTTTTAAGATATCACCGTAAGAGATTTTAATATCCTCATGCGTGTTCAAAATGTTCTTAAGGCTGGTTTCCATTTCCTTAAACTGCGTTTCCAGATTTAAGAGATTGTTCTTTTCTGAAAGCAGACTTTGTTTGGACTGCAAATATTCCAAATGGTCAACCTTGCCGCTGTTGAATTTTTCCTTGCTGATTTGCTCAATTTCCTCATAAGCTTTGACATTGCTTCTGCTCACTTCAATGGAATTGTTAAGATATTCCAAATTAAAATACAAATCCACCACGCTGTTGACCAAGCTCAAACGTGCGGCTTCTTTATCCATAACCGTCGCTTGATATTCAAAAACCTGCGCCGAACGCAAATTTCTGATTTTTCCGTATAAGTCAAGCTCATAATTCAACCCAAGCTCGCCTGAAAAATTGCTTGAAAAATGATCACCGGTATCAATTCGTCGCTGCGCATTGGCACCGCCGCGAGCGTATAATGTCGGGAACAAGTCAAGCGTCTGCAAATTAAGATTATATAATTCTTTATTGATGTTTAAGGCCGCCTTAACATAATCCGGATTATTTTTTAAGGCCGTTTCCACCAACGTATTTAATTGCGGATTGTCGTATTGCTTCCACCAATTTTGATCCGCGCGGTAAACTTGCCGCATGGCTTGGGTATATCCCAACTCGTCAGGCAAATTCGGCACGGTGTATTTTGAAGCCGTGCAACCGGCAGCGGCAACCGACAAACCTAAAACAAACAATTTTGATATATGATTCCTTTTCATCGTCTTACTCACTTGCTAATGCGTCAATCGGATTAAGGTTTGAAGCGTTGCGCGCCGGCATATACCCAAAGATAATCCCGATAGCGGTTGAACAAACCAACGCCAGAATAATAGAGGCGGTTGAAAAAATCATACCGAATTCTTCCGAAAACGTGTTAAAAGCACACCCAACCAGCAACGACAAAGAAACGCCCAAAAAACCGCCGACCAAGCAAATCAACACAGCCTCAATCAAAAATTGTTGCAAAATATCCGCCTGTTTGGCGCCGATTGCCATGCGGATGCCGATTTCGCGGGTTCGTTCGGTTACCGACACCAACATAATATTCATCACTCCGATACCGCCGACAATCAAAGAAATCACCGCAATGCTGGCAATCAAAAATTTCATGGTGTTGGTGGCGCTCTCAACCGTTTGTTTGATACTGTCGGTATTTATCATAAAAAAGTCTTTTTTCCCGTGCAACACTGTCAAAATCTTTTCAATCGTTGTTTCCGCCACTTGCGAATTGATGTTGTCCGACACCTTAACCGTAATGGAGTTAATATCGTTTGTGCCGTTGATTTTATACATTGCCGTCGTGTACGGCGTCCATAAATTCATCGTTTCCGACATCGGTCCCGGATTATTGTCCTTTTCGGTAATGCCGATAACCTTTAACGGCTTTTTGTTAAAAATGATAATCTCACCGATTGGATTGGGGTTATTGGCAAAAATTTCCTTGCGGGTATTGTCGTCAATCACCACCACCGAAGCAATTTTATCCACTTCTTCATCGCTGAAAATCCGCCCTTGAGCAATTTTACGCCCCTTTACGTCAAAATATTGCGAACCGACACCGGTCATTCTGGCTGTCAGAGAATAATTGGCATAAACCAAGCTTCCGTTAACGGAAACATTCGGCGTTGCCTTGTCAATAAAACGCAGTTTTGATAAATGTTCGGCATCGCTCACTTTCAAAGTTTTCACCCGCCCTGCCCGACGGTCGCCGAACCCCGTGCCGGGCCAAATATCAATCGTATTGGTACCCATGGCATTGATTTGTTCCATAATTTTGGCTTGCGAAGCATTACCCAAAGCCACCACCGACACCACCGAAGCGATACCGATAATAATGCCGAGCATGGTCAAAAGCGAACGCATTTTGTTGGATAATATGGCATGAATAGACATATTAAGCGATTCCATAAACCGATAACGTAATATGTCAAAACGATTTTTCTTGACCGTTTCCGGTTTTTCGCTTTCCGGATAAATTTTATCTGATTTGCGTGTATCCGCCACAATTTCGCCGTCTTTAATCTCAATAATCCGACTGGCTTGCGAGGCAATATGGCTATCATGCGTCACCAAAATAACCGTGTGTCCTTTATGGTGCAAATCCTTAATAATTTCCATCACCCGTTCGCCGCTTTTGGAATCCAAAGCACCGGTCGGTTCGTCGGCCAAAATCACCTCGCCGCCATTCATTAAAGCTCTAGCAATACTCACGCGCTGTTGCTGACCGCCTGAAAGCTCATGCGGTTTGTTTTTAAGTTTGTTGCCCAACTCCAGATTTTTAAGCAGCTGATCGGCGCGAACGTTGCGGCTCTCGGCATCAAGCCCCAAATACACCGCCGGCAACGCAGCATTTTCTCGCGATTGCAGATTAGAAAGCAAATTATAACGCTGAAAAATAAAACCGAACGTTTTGCAGCGCAAATCCGCAAGTTCATCTTTTCCCATTTTGCCGACTTCCACGCCGTTGATTTTATACGAACCGGAGGTTGGTACGTCAAGACATCCCAAAATATTCATCATTGTGGATTTGCCCGAACCGGATTGGCCGATAATCGCCACAAAATCGCCTTTTTCAATCGTCAAATCAATATCTTTCAAGACATGAACCTTATTGCTCCCACGCCCGAAAAATTTATTGATTTTCTTGAACTCAATGATGTTCATGGCTAAAATCTCCGCCGACCGCGTCTGGAATTTAACGCCATATCCGAAATTTCCGACGATGACATTTTGGCAATAACCACTTCATCATCTTCATTAACGCCGGTTTTAACTTCAACAATCAACCCGTCGGAAATCCCTGTTTCAATGGCGCGGCGCCGCACGCCTTTGTTGGTCAGAATTTCCACATATTGACCTTCCGTATCGCCTTTAACCGCCAAAGACGGCACCACCAATGCATCTTTCACGTCTTCCACATAAATAACATTTTGTGTTGTCATACCGATTCGCAAATGTCCGTCATCATTCGGCACCACCAAGCGCCCGTAATAATATATGGCCTGATCGGCGCCGACAACTTCCGTATATTCGCCGTTAGTCAAAAGCGTCAACCCAGGGTCAATGGATTTTAAGGTCGTTTCATAAACTTTGCTCGGATCGGCCAAAATGGAATACGTTACTTTCACGCCGGGTTTGATGTTGACAATATCGCCTTCCGAAATTTCAATCAAAATCTCCATATGGCTCAAATCCGCCACTTGCACGATGGTCGGCGTATTCATATTGGCGTTAATGGTCTGCCCCACTTTAACCGGCACCGACACCACCGTGCCGTCAAGCGGCGCCGTGATTTTGGTATAACCCAAGTTTGTCTTTGCCGTGCTTAAAGAAATTTCCGTTTCCTTAATGCTGGATTCCAGCTGCGTAACGGTTGATTTTGCCGTTTTATAAACATCTTCGGCATTTTCCAAATCCTCTTCCGAGATGGCATTTTGTTTTTTCAAAGATTGCGCGCGTTCATACTGCTTTTTAGCAATTTTAAGAGAAGTTTCGGCCGCCTCTAACTGCGCCTGATAACTTTTGAGCTTGGCGTTGTTAATATCAACTTCGTTTTGCTGCGTGGTTGAATCAATTTCGGCAATCAAATCCCCTTCTTTAACTTCTTGCCCTACGGATACATAGAGTTTCTCAATTTTTCCGGACACTTGAGCACCGACGGTTACCAATTCCATTGCCCGCACCTCGCCCGCGGCATTGACCACTTTTTCCACATCTTGCCGCCGCACCGTATCGGTGATATACGAAATTTCATCACCCTTGTGATAATGCCGCCAGATAAAAAATCCCGCCAGCAAAACAAGAATGGCATAAATTACAAAACGTTGCCGGTTTTTAATATATTTAACGATTTTTTCCATAATCATTCTCTGCTTTTATCATTTATATCACAATTAAAATAACGTAAAAAAGTTCCCTTAAGTTCATTTTATAATAAAAAATAAGTAAATTTTTTGATAATTTAAGACCATCCTCATCATTTATGACAGGCGTTCGTTTAAAACATAAAAAAACATCATCAGTCCCGATAATATTCTGTCTGTTAAAATGTCTTTCGTGCTCACCCCGCCTGCGGCACACAACAAAAAGTTGCAAGCAGATGTGCCGTTATGCGGTCCGTTTAGTTACAAAAAAAAAGAGAGAGGAATAACCATGCCGGTTATTCCTCTCTCTTTGTTGTAATGGCTTAAGAGATAGGGATTACTCCGCTTTCGCTCCGTTCACTGGCGCTCATCGGCTTTAAAGCCGACCAGCGTCCCCCAGTCCGCCTTTCGCTGGTAGTCAAACCCTAGCGCCTAGGGTTCAAATCCGACCCTCCTCATCATTTACAACAAAACCCGCCTAACAGCGGGCTTTGTTGTAAATGGCGGAGAGATAGGGATTCGAACCCTAGGTACCCCGTTAAAGAGTACAATTGATTTCGAGTCAACCGCATTCGACCACTCTGCCATCTCTCCAAATGGTGCTTATTACATAAAATAAAATTAAAATTTATGCAAGCATTATTTCCGATTAAGCCGCATAATATATTCATCGGTTTTTGCCATACAAATTTGCATCTGTTTTAATTCCGCGCTCATTTTTCCGTTTTCATATATTTCCGCCGCACGGTTATAATATTTTATAGCTTCTTCCAAATATTCCTCATCATCGTGCTTTTTACCGGAATTATAAAATACATTACCGATGTTTGCTTCAGCCTTTGCCCATTCCTGCGGGCTTTTTTCTTTCATATAAATTTTTTGCCTTTTTTTATAATTATCAACGGCCAACATAGAAATTTCATCATTGCCGCTAAACAATCCTAACAATGATAAATAAAGTCCTAAATTTCCTTGAATTTCCGCCCAAAAATACGGAAAAATTGCAACGGTGAAAATTTTTTCAGCTTCCCTTAAATGAAAAACGGCATCGCGCAAAGCTTGAATATCTGAAGATTGTTTCCAATAACCATAATAAATTTGCGATAAGCGATAAGATAAAAAGCCAAAATCATATGGATAAGAATACCGGTTAAAATATTTTTGTGCATACCGACAACACACGGCGGCATTTTTATAAAAA
Organism: uncultured Alphaproteobacteria bacterium; assembly: GCA_944393205.1. Classification (GTDB taxonomy): domain Bacteria; phylum Pseudomonadota; class Alphaproteobacteria; order RF32; family CAG-239; genus CAAFZY01. Next base: position 11,654 of record CALXZI010000013.1, read on the forward strand.
GTATATTTATGATGATTGAGCTTTTCCGCCGCACATTGATATAATTGCCCCAAATTGGCATAAATATTGCCACATAATAATATATCTTTTGTTGCCGGTTGATATTTTCGGGCGTTTTCCAACAAAGCTGAAATTGTTTTCACGTCTGACATTTTTAAATTTTCGGCGACGGCTTGCAAATAAACCAATGATAAAGCATTTAAAATATATGGCATACAAGACAGATTTAATCCTTCCGGCGAACGCTGTTTGCTGATATCTGCCACAATTTTTTCCAACACGTTCATTTGCAACGCGGCGTTTTCAACTTTTGCTAAAGCAACGACAATACCGCTGATTAGTGCCGACAAAGAAGCCGGCATGTTTTTTTCTTGAAAATAACGCAAAGGCAGATACAAACGATTCAACGGCAAAATTACAGGAAGATTAAGTTTGTCATACTGTCGCGGCGCTTGAAAACTTAAACAGATTTTATCATCCTGACAAAAGCCCCGTATCAAAACATTCGCTTTTGTTTTATCCAAAATTTGTTTACCGCCGTCAAAAAAATCAAAAAAATTTCGGCCGTCTTGATAAAAAAGAGCTCCGGATGCCGCTGTTTCGTAATATATTACGTCCAAAAAGTTTTGTGTGGCCAAAAATTGCGCTAAAATCTTCCCCGAATTTTCCAAACATTCATCTTCAAAAGAGGCCACAACCAACTTAATGCGCAAGTCTTCCGATGCCAAATCGGCTGTGCTTGATGAACTTCCGAATAAAGATTTTAGATGGCTTAACATCATTTTTTCTTCTTACCTTTTCTAACGGATTTTTTTATATCTCTCAACCCGCTTTTTACATTACCGATAAAATCTTGGTTGATTTCTTTGAAAGATTTATTTTTTTCATCAATATTGTAAAGCATTCCCAACAACCATAAATCAACAGCAAAAGCAAATAACGGAATTGAAAAACCGTTAACCGAAAAAAGCTGAAAGCACGCCAAAACAACATTAACTACCCCGATTTTTCCGACAGCTATGCTCACGGCTTCCGCTTCCACGCCTTTGTCTGCGATGGACATATATGCTGTGTTTTCCGACCAATCTCTCTGTTTAATACCAAAAACATAGCGCCGCACAACCGCCCAAATAATTTCCGTTAACGGATACATGGCCAAAATCACCATAGAAGGTCCGGCCAGTTCCACAGCGCCGTCCAACATCAATCCGGAAAAAACAAAAGCGGCTGATGAACATGCTCCATTGTTGATTGCAACTTTACTCGGATAACGATTTAGAATCAGATATCCGAGCCAAACACCGGCTAAAACAGCGCCGACAAAACCCAAAACTCGCGATACACCGCCGATAATGGCAATACCCCACAAACCTGCCGTCAATGCAACGCTTTGCATAGAAAAAACACCCGCCATATTATTCAACCATTGCGCCGAAGCCGAAAACACAAATATCAAAAATGCCGAGGCCAACCGGTCAAGATAATAACTCAACAAACCATCAAAAATCAAAACATCGTCCGGCATCATAAAAACCAAACATAAACTTGCCGCCGCCAGTACGATATAAAATAATTTATCGTTCTCTAACAAAAACGCAACATAAACAAGAAACGCCAAACAGGCCAAAGCCCAAACCGGACCGGCGCCGAACGGAACAATAATATCATTAAAATCCGGTACTAAATAACACACAGAAAATATGCTTATAAAAGTCAAAACAAACATCCCCAGCCATGGATCTTTATAAAAAACATATTCCGTACCGATATTCGCTTTATTGGCATACAAATTTAACATTACGCCCGAGCATATAAAACCGGCACACATCAGCAACAATCCATACAACAAAACCAAAGACATTTGTCTCTCCTTATTTCTTTTGTAAACAAGCGGCAAAAAAAGCATCCATACCGCCCATATTTTTCATATAATATGGCAAAGTTCTTAAAACTCCCTTATCAATTATTTTTTCATCTAATTTTATTCCATCATATCGGTTAATTTTTTTCAAATCTGCCGATACCGACACAAACTCATTATGTACACACAAAAATTTTTCCACCTGCCTTTCACCTTCGTCTTTAGCAATTGAACAAGTGCAAAACAGCAACTTTCCGCCGGATTTTAATTTTTCTGCCGATTTTTGCAAAAAAAGATGTTGTTTTTCCGCCTGTTCTTGAACATCATCTGTGGTTTTGATATAAATAATTTCAGGATGCCGCCGAAAAGTTCCGCTTGCCGAACATGGCGCATCCAAAACAATGCCATCAAAACTTGTTTTACACGCATCTAAAAATGAAATTGCATCGCACACAACTGTTGTCAGGTTCTCTGACAGCTGCAGGCGAGTCATGTTTTTTCTTAATTTTTCCATTCGGCTAACATCAACATCTACTGCCGTAACCTTTGCCCCCGCCGCCAAAAGCTGTGCCGTTTTCCCTCCGGGAGCGGCACATAAATCCAAAATATTTTGGCCTTTAACATCTCCTAATAGCAAAACAGGCAATGATGCGGCCAAATCCTGCACCCACCATTGCCCTTCCGAAAAACCCGCCATGTCAGCAATCGGCATTTTAGGTTTATTTAAGCGAATTGTACCGTTGGCAAATAATACACCGTTCAATTTTTCCGCCCAAAATTGGCAGGCGTTTTTCGGGGTTATGTCTAAAGGAGCTTCATCTCCCAACATGCTTGCTGATGCTTGAATTTCACTCGGCGTATAGTCGTGAATTAAAATATTTTTGAAATTTTTAGGAAATTCCGGATTTTTGAACACTGTATTTAAATTTTCTTTTTGCTGTTCAATCCGACGTAAAACAGCATTTACCATGTTGGCAACATACTGATCGGAATATTCTTTTGCCAATTTTACATATTCATTAATAATGGCATAGGTCGGTGTTTTCAGATAAAAAATTTCTGCTATACCGAGCAAAAGAATATAAGATGCTTTTTTATGTTTTGCCGGAATTTGTTTATGCAAAAAATTATCTAAAATCTTCTGTATTGATTCAAGATGACGCAGCGTAGTCAAAACAAGCATATTAACAAATGCTTTGTTTTGTTCCTCCATATTTTGTTTTAGTTCATTAAAAAATTTCTTTTGTTCCAGAATCTGTTGCAAAATTTCCACACATTGCCGACGCACATTCATTTTTTATCCTCCTGATTTTTTAATTTAAATATCCTTATACCTTTTTGCAATAAAAATATTCGCGGACAAAAGCCTTTTTGCTTTGCCGCTGAAAAATATTGCGTTTGGCAAGATTGTGCTTGTATTTTTCAAACCATTAAGGTATTTTATAGCAAGTTAAGATTTTATAAAGAGTTTGGAGAAAAACAAGAATGACAGGCAATCCACGTTACAACGGCGCTGAAACATTTGAAGAATGGCAGAAATCATGGAAGTTAGAAGACCGTTACAATTTCCGCGCCATTGAACAAAAGTGGCAAAAAATATGGGAAGATGAAAAACTTTATCATGTAGAGATTGATAAAAATAAAAAGAAATGTTACATCTTGGTTGAATTCCCTTATCCGTCCGGAGCCGGTTTACATGTCGGCCATCCTCGTTCTTATACGGCGCTTGATGTTGTTGCCCGTAAAAAACGCATGCAAGGTTATAATGTTTTATATCCGATGGGTTTTGACGCTTTCGGCTTACCTGCAGAAAACTATGCTATTAAAACCGGTATTCATCCGGCAAAATCCACTCAAGCAAACATTCAAAACTATACGCGCCAACTAAAATCCATTGGTTTTAGTTTTGACTGGGATCGTTGTATTGACACATCTTCTCCCGAATATTACAAGTGGACGCAATGGATGTTTATCCAATTGTTCAAACACGGTATGGCCTATAAAGATAAAATGGCGATTAACTGGTGTCCTTCCTGCAAGGTCGGTTTAGCCAACGAAGAAGTCGTCAACGGTCATTGCGAACGTTGTGGAGCCGAAGTTGTCCGCCGCGACAAAGAACAATGGATGATTGCCATCACTAAATATGCCGACCGCTTGATTGACGATCTAAAAGACGTTGACTTTGTTGACCGTGTTAAAGCCCAACAAATCAACTGGATTGGCCGTTCTGAAGGTGCCGAGTTGGATTTTGATTTCGGCAATGACAAATTAACCGTTTTTACTACCCGTCCGGACACGGCTTTCGGTGTTACTTATATGGTTTTAGCGCCAGAACATGATTTTGTTGCCAAATACATGGACAAGTTTGAAAATCCGGAAGAAATCAAAAAATACATTGAAGCAACTGCCAAAAAATCAGATTTACAACGCACGGCTGACGACTCTAAAACCGGCGTTGAATTAAAAGGTATTAAAGCCCGCAACCCATATAACGGTAAAATGATTCCGGTTTTTATTTCCGATTACGTCTTAATGGGTTACGGCACCGGCGCTATTATGGCCGTGCCGGCGCACGACCAACGCGACTACGACTTTGCCAAAGCTTTCAATCTGCCGATTGTTCCTGTTTTAGACGGCGGCAATATTGAAGAAAAAGCTTTTGAAGAAGATGGACCGCACATCAATTCGGACTTCTTAAACGGCCTAAACAAAGAAGACGGTATGCGTCAAGCTATAGACCACGCTGTTAAAAACGGTTTCGGCCGCCCGAAAATTAATTATAAATTGCGCGACTGGGTCTTTTCTCGTCAACGCTATTGGGGCGAACCGATACCGATGGTATATTGCGAACATTGCGGCTGGCAGCCTTTAGATGAAAAAGACCTGCCGTTAACTTTACCGGAAATTTCTGATTATCAACCCAATGATAATGGCGATTCGCCTTTGGCTAAAGCCTCCGATTGGGTAAACACAACCTGCCCCAAATGCGGCAAACCGGCGCGGCGCGAAACCGATGTTATGCCTAATTGGGCAGGTTCTTCTTGGTACTTTTTACGTTATTGTGACCCACATAACAATAAAGAGTTTGCCTCTAAAGAAGCGCTTGATTACTGGATGAATGTTGATTGGTACAACGGCGGTATGGAACATACCACGCTACACTTGTTATACTCTCGTTTCTGGCACAAGTTTTTATACGATTGCGGCTACGTTTCAACCAAAGAACCTTATAACAAACGCACTTCACATGGCATGATTTTGGCTGAAAACGGCGAAAAAATGTCAAAATCACGCGGCAATGTCATTAATCCTGATGATATTGTCAACAACTACGGCGCCGATACTTTCCGCTTATATGAGATGTTTATCGGCCCGTTTGAACAAACAGCCATGTGGTCAGATGAAAGCCTGATGGGCGTATACCGTTTCATCGGCAAAATCTATAACCTTTTCAAAAAAGTTTATAAAACCGAGCCAGAAGAAAAAGATCTGCGCGCCATGCATAAATGCATCTTGGAAGTAACCGAACGTATTGACCAGATGAAATTTAATACGGCTGTTTCTTCTTTAATGACTTATGTCAATCACCTTTCCGGACTTGAAAAAATTCCGGCAAAATTATACGAAACGCTTATTAAACTTTTAAGTCCGTTCACACCGCATTTAGCTGAAGAGATGTGGGCGCGTTTGGGCTTTTCTTCTTCCGTCATAACAGAGACTTGGCCGCAAGGTGATCCCAAATTGGCTGAAGAAAACACCGTTACTATTGCCGTGCAAATTTGCGGAAAAATGCGCGGAACGATTGATTTGCCCAAAGACAGTTCGGAAGAAATCATCAAAGAGGCAGCGCTAAAGCTTGAAAACGTCGCCCGCCAAACCAACGGCAAAGAAATCAAAAAAATCATCATTGTACCAAATAGGATTGTAAACATTGTTGCAGCATAAAAAAATATATACAGCGCTCTGCGCTTTCTTAATGATAACTGCTTGCGGTTTTGAGCCTCTGTACGTTGAGCGTAAAACCGAAGACGGTTGGTATTACAAAGGTGAATTTGACACCAGCATTACCGATGAAATGGAAAAAATCAGAATAGAACCGATTTCAGACCGCTTTGGACAGTTGCTCCGAAATAATCTTCTTGATAGTTTCACCCCCAAAGGAACACCGGCAAACCCGCGTTATCGTTTAGTAATCGGAAATATTGACAAACAAGTTGTACAGCAAGCTCTGCGTGATGATATCACCGCCACCCGTGAACGTGTCCGTTATAAAGTTTATTATTACCTATACGATAACGAAAGTAACAAACAGCTGGTGCGTGGCAACAGCATGGCTTATGTCAGTTACGATATTTTGGCCAATCCGTATTCCACCACCTTTGCCCAGAAAAAAACAGAACAAAATGCAGCGGATATTATTGCAAATGATATTTCTTTGCGAATGGGGGCGTATTTTCATTCCATTATGACCAAAGCAAGCAAAAAATAGGCAAATGTCATGAATTTCAAACCGGCAGACATTGTGCAATACCTCAAGCAACCGAATCCTGACATAAAATGTGTTGTCATCTTCGGCAGCAATGAAGGAATGATTGCCGATTATGCCAAACAGTTTGCCCAGACTGTATGTCCTGATTTAAGCGATGCTTTTCAAGTAGCGCAATTTTCTATGGACATACTGGAAAAAGATTTTGGTCTCTTGTTTGGTGAATATAACGCTCGTTCTCTGATGGGCGGCCGCCGTGTAATTATGATTCGTGACGCCAATAACAACTTGACAATGCCATTAAAAAATCTGTTTCAAAACAGCAACTCCGACACTCTGTTGGTTATTAGCTCTTCCTCATTAAATACTAAATCATCGCTGGTAACTATGGCTAAAGATCGGAAAGACTTTGCCGCAATCGGTTGTTATGATGACAGAGAAGAAAATATTTATACCGCTGCTCGCGAATATTTCGTTAAAAACGGAATAACCATTAGCCCCGATGCTATGCAGCTTTTGTGCAGCCGTCTTTCAAATGATCGTAAAGCTTCTTTGGCAGAAATGGACAAGCTGGTAACATATTTAGGAACCCGCCGCAATGTAGAAATCAATGACATAAAAAATCTTATCGGAGATACTTCCGGCTCAACACAAGAAGATTTATGTTATTTTGTTGCCAAAGGTGAAATCGGCAAAGCCTTGGAAGCTTACCAAGAATTATTACACGCCGGCGAAGAACCTGTTTCATTGGTGCGAAACCTGACCTATCATTTTGAAAAACTGTTAAGCTATGCCGCCATGATGGAACAAGGGCAATCGGCCGACAGTATTGTTACCGCCATTCGTCCGCCGGTTATGTTTTTTCGCAAATCAGACTTGGTACAGCAAATTAAAATTTGGAAAAGAAAAGCCGTTTTAGATGTTTTGGAATTATTATACAAATGCGAACGCCAATGCAAAACGACCAACGTTCCGGCTGAAGATGTCTTATCTTACACTTTAATGCAAATCGGCGGCGCCGCACGCAAATTAAAACGTTAATTTAATCTTGTAATAAAGAAAACACTTCTGTTTCAGACGGAAAAAGCGCCCGTCCTTTTAAGGCTGTCAATTCCAACAAAAACGCAACAAAACAAACTTTCCCACCGATTCGTTCAATCAAACGGCAAGCAGCCGCAGCCGTTCCGCCGGTTGCTAACAAATCATCAACAACCAAAACCTTTCGGCCGGTTTCAATGGCATCTTTATGAATTTCCAAAACATTCTTACCGTATTCCAAATTATATTCTATTCTTTCCACAGCAGCCGGAAGTTTTCCTGGTTTGCGAACAATCACTAAGCCGCAACCCAATTTATAAGCCAAAGGCGCACCGAACAAATAACCACGCGATTCTATAACGGCTATATAGTCTATTCCCCGCCCTTTAAACTTTTCATAAAACAAATCCACAACTTGCTTAAACGCCTCTCCATCTTTAAGCAAGGTTGTGATATCGCGAAACAATATTCCTTTTTTGGGAAAATCCGGAACATTTCTGATTTTCTTTATTAAATCCATTTTTCGTTCTTACATAACTTTATTTTAAAATCTCAACATAAACAAACTTCAGGCATTCTCCTTATCAATGAAGAATGCCTGAAAAACACATTAGCGCAATTCAAATTGGTCTTTACCAACACCGCACAGCGGGCAAACCCAATCTTCCGGCAAATCTTCAAACGGCACTTCGCCGTCATAAACATAACCGCAAACAATGCAAGTCCATTTTTTATTTTCCATAGTATTTTCTCCTTTCTGATTAACATTGGTTTGTTTTTTATATTTTTCAAAAGCGGCCATAACTTTATCTTTAAGCCCATCACGATACATTTTATAAGTCAGCGGCTCGCCGACGCGACTATCAAAGGCATCAACAATCTTGGCAAAAAACACCGTATTGCTCGGATATTCAAGACTTTCCGTCACCAAACAGCGGATTTTAGCCAAAGCCTGACTCAAATACATTGCACCCTTTTGCTCAATTCCACCGGCTTCTGCCCATTTATCAGCATTACGACTGCTTTGATAACCGAAAATCCCTACTATCAGCGGATTAATATCTTGAGGCAAAACGCTCAATGCAAACTCTCCGGTTTCTTCCACAACTTTTTTTGTATAACTTCCATTCATACATGATATCATCAAAAAATCAGGGTCGGTTGCCACTTGGCTCACAGCATCAATCAAAGAACCAACAAAACGCCCCTTTTCGTCTCTGGCCGATAATACATATAATCCGTTAGAAATCGTAAACAATGCTTCCGGCTGCATATTTCCTCCTTTGCTGTAAAATATGAATAAAGCATAATGACTTTAAATAACAATGTAAACCCCAAATTACCACTTCTAAAAAACAAAAATACGACTTGACAATGGAATTTAAATAGATAATATAGGGTATAGGACTATATACTATATGAGGTGATTATGTCTTTTTGTTGTAATAATGAAGAAAAGAGAAAACTTGAAGTTCGTCTAAACCGCATAGAAGGTCAAATCCGCGGTATCAATAAAATGATATCTGAAGATCGTGATTGCATGGAAATTTTAAATCAGATTGTTTCTTGCCAATCTGCTTTAAAAGGCGTTTGGAAAGAAGTTGTCCGCGGTCACTTGCAAAATTGCATCACCGATGCTTTAAAAACCGGCAAAAACAGCGCTGTTTTGATTGATGAGTTGGCAGAACATTTAGAAAAAATGAAATAAGGAAAAGAAAATGGACAATGAAATTCTAAAAAACAAAACGCTTTTGGTAATTATTGTCACTTTACTTACCATGGTTGCTGAAATCGGTTTCGGTATTTATACCAAATCCATGGCTTTGACCGCCGATGGCTTTCACATGGGAACCCATGCGCTCGCTTTATCCATCACTTATTTAGTATGTGTCGTCGTAACCCGCTACAAAAACCGCGAAGAAATTCTAAACGCGCTCGGCGGTTACACCAGTGCGCTGTTTTTAGGCTTAACCTCTTTAGGGATTCTCTATGAATCGGTTGAACGTTTCATTCATCCGCAATCCATTTCATTCAACGAGGCAATTTTGGTAACTGTCATCGGCCTGATTGTCAACATAGTCTGTGTTTTGATTATGTCTGAAAACCATATTCATTGCCACACACATCAAGAACATACAAAACACGCGCACAAGCACAAAGAAAACCTCAATTTCAAAGCGGCTTATTTGCACATTTTGGCTGACGCCTTAACCTCGGTTATGGCCATCATAGCCTTAACCTGCGGCAAATATTTTGGCTGGGTATTTTTAGATCCGTTAATCGGCATTGTTGGCGGGCTCATCATCTTGAAATGGTCGGTTGGTTTGATTAAATCATCTTTTAACATACTAATCGGTTCACCGCTCAAAAAATAAACTTGAAAAACAAGCCTCTCTTTGTTTATATAAATTTCGGCTAAATAAATATAAGGACAAAAACAATGCGTAGTTGTTTAGTTTTGGAAGGGGGCGCCAAACGCGGCATTTATACGGCCGGCGTTTTGGATGTATTGTTAGAAAACAATATTATGACCGACGGCGTTATCGGTGTTTCGGCCGGTGCCATCCATGGTTGTTCTTATGTTTCCAAACAAATCGGACGCAGCATTCGCTATAATCTGAAATACAACAATGATTATCGCTTTATGAGCTTCAAATCTTGGCTCAAAACCGGCAATATGGTTGATACTGACTTTGCCTACAACGAATTACCTGAAAAATTAGATATTTTTGATCACAAAACCTTTGAAAACAATCCGACAAATTTTTATGTTACCTGCTCTAATCTTAAGACCGGCAAAGCCGAATATATCCGCTGCCCCGAAATGAAAGGCAAATATATGGATTATCTCCGCGCTTCCGCCTCCATGCCGTTTGTTTCCAAAATCGTTGAGATTGACAACAAATCCTTTCTTGACGGCGGCATCACAGATAGCATCCCCTTACAAGCAGCTTTTGACCTTGGTTATGACAAAAACATTGTTGTTCAAACCCGCCCTGAAGGCTATTCCAAAAAACCGTTTGCCTTAAAATGGCTGGCCAAACTTGTTTACAAAAAATTTCCGGAATTTATCAAAGCCCTGCAAAACAGACACACAATGTACAATCAAGAATTGGCACAAATTAACAAACTGCAAGAAGAGGGGAAAATTTTTGTTATCCGCCCAACACGTTATATTAAAATCAAGCGTATGGAAACAAACCCCGATATTATCAAAGAAATGTACGAACTCGGCCGACATGATGCATCTGCCGCGCTTATGAAACTGAAAACATTTTTAAAAAAATAAAACAGCCTTGGTTTCCAAAGCGGCAAAATTGCTTAATCTTCTATATCTGCCTCATAGGCATAAACAATTTTACTGTCTTCTTCATTTTCCGTATCGCTTAACTCGCAAACCAAAAGTTTGTCAGCATCTGCCAAACTGTCAAATATATTATCCGGCACGCCGTCTAATACGATAGATTCGTTTTCATTGCGGAATAATTCAGCCGAATTATTTTCCACATCCAACACAATTCTTGTATTTTCAGCCGGAGGGGTATCTCCTGCATACAAAAGCAGCATAACCTCGTCTTCATCATTCACAACAAAATCATAAGTGGTTATTTTTTCCATAATTTTCTCCTTTTATATTTATATTAATAAAATTATACGCTTTTACAAGAAATTATTTTCATTTTATGTTGATAGATTCTATAAATTTGCTGTATTTATTTACAATTAATGATATGAAAAACATATGTCAAAACTTTTAGATAAAATTATCAATTTATTTAAATGGCCCATTGCGATATATATGCTGATATCGCTACCGGCTTTACTTTCTTCTATTGATTTTTTTAATTTTAAAAACTTCAAATCATTAGCTTTTGGCGGTGGTTTTTTCATGTATTTTATCGCTCGCACCATGGCCGATTCATCGGTTAAAGTGTCTATGCAAATTATAGCTCATGAGTTGACACATACTTTTTTTGCTCTGCTTACTTTACATAAAATTGAACACATCCGCCTCAATCCCGACGAAAGCGGCGGCGAAATGGGTTTTAAAGGCGACGGCAACTGGCTGATTATAATTGCACCATATTTTTTTCCATTGTTTGGTATGTTTTATATGATGATAATGGGCTTTTTCCCCAACAGTCTTGTTTTTAACGGTGTTTTGGGCTATTTTCTGGGTTATCATATGGATACCGTCGGCTCGCAAATTCACGACAAACAAACAGATTTACCCAAAGTAACCTACACTTTTTGCTGGCTGTTTTTACCCGGAGCTAATTTATGGATTATCGGTAGCTTTTTAGCTTTTAACAGCCGCGGCTGGGAAGGAATAACCGTTTATTTTGATTTAATCAACCGGCTTAATTTACAAAATTTCCAACATTTGGTAAATATGCTTTTTTAATACCTTACCTCGCACTCGTCCGCATTCAAAAACACCTTTCCGCCAATCGGCAAAACATATCGTTCCTTTTGATGCCCGTAAGCAAAATCTGCCATGACCGGAACTTTGAGACTTGTTGCAAAATCTTGTAAAATTTCTTCCACCGTTCCGTCTCCGACATCAGCTTCCACACATTTCACAAATCGTCCGAACACTATTCCTTTAATTTCGGAAAATCCTGTTTGTAAACTAATTTGCTTAAGCATTCGTTCTATCTGATATGTTTTTTCTCCGATATCTTCAAGCAGTAAAATTTTATCTCTTAAATCCGGAAAATAGGGTGTTCCGCACAAACTGCAAAAAACACTTAAACACCCGCCAACCATTACACCTTCCGTTTTGCCTTTGTTAAGACAAACGCCGCCTTTAACGCATTGTTCGGTACCTGCAAAAATCTTCATCAAAGATTCCTCGGTTTGTTTGTCAAGCGAACCATCTTTAAAATCATAAACCGGTAGAAATCCTGTATAAGAAACATTTCCGGTTTTGACATAAAGTGCATTTTGCAATGCCGTTGTATCGCTTAATCCAAATATGGGTTTGGAAGCCTTGGCAACATTTTCATAATTAATTTTATCAAGAAGTTGTAAACAACCGGCACCGCCGCGCATACAAAAAACAGCTTTAATATCAGGTCTTGAAAAGCATTCATTGATATCAGCCGCACGTTCTGCAATTGTTCCGCCCATATTTCGGTACAATGCAAAAACATGCGGCATCAATTCTACTTTAATATTTTTTTCCTCAAACCAGTTTAAAGCTGCTTTAATGTCTTTTTCCGTGATTGATGATGACGGCGACACAAAAGCAACTTTATCATCTTGGTTGATTAAAGCCATTATTTTAATCCTTCCAAAAGTTGATGGCAAAAAATTGGTAAAGAATTGTCTCTAGCACCCATAATAACGATTCTATCACCGGACTTTGCCAACTCCAGCAAACGCGTTTTGATTTCTTCCCGTGTTTGATAAAATTCTGCCTTCACCCCTAATGAAACCGCATAATCAACCAAATCTTTGGAAGAAATATCTCGGGTGACGGTTCCGCCGGCATAATAAATTTCCGGCAAAAACAATCTGTCTTCCGGCAGCATAGCATCTGCAAAGCTTTGGATAATTTCTTTGCCCATCAAACGCATTGGAGAAAAACCATGCGGTTGAAACATAATTAACAAACGCCCGTCATAATCTCGTAAAGCGCTCATAGAAGCGGCTACTTTGCTCGGATTATGAGCAAAATCATCAATCACCGTCACACCGTTTCGGCTTCCGATAACATCAAGCCGACGCTTTGTTCCGGTAAAATCTTCCAAAACAGCGGCGGCTTTAAATTTATCAATTCCGAAAAATTGACAAGTGGCTATTGCCGCCAAAGCGTTAGCCACATTAAAGCAGCCGGGAATTTTAAGTCTAAATTTTTTATCATCTAATTCATACGAAACCCCATCCGGCAATGGTTGAATATTGCTAGCATACATATCAGCCTTCGGATTTTTGATTGAAAATGTAGTTATGTGCGGGTTTTTATCCAAAAGCACTTCCGAGTTCACGCAGTCCAAATTAACCACTGCGCCGCCCTTGCCCTTTGCCACAAATGCCGCAAAAATATTTTTCAGTTCCTCTATGCTTTTATGATCATGTGCAATATTATTAACCACCGCCACATACGGATTGTACTTCTCAATGGAGCCGTCACTCTCGTCAGCTTCTACCACGCAAATATCGCCAGAATTTAAAATAACATTCGGAATCCCCGGTTTGTCGGCGTAATTTTTAAGCAAACCGCCATTAATTACCAACGGTTTTTTCCCCAAACGATCAAGCACAAAACCTATCATAGCCGTCAAAGTTGTTTTCCCGCTGGTACCACCCACGGCAACGCCATACTTATGCGTATTAAAAATTTCTGCCAACAAATCCGAGCGCGTTTTTATCGGTATATGCTTTTCAAGGGCGGCCTTGATATCTAAAATACTATCTTCAACCGCGGTTGAAATATACAGACACTCCAAATCTTCAGTAATTGCCGAACCGTCTTGTGGATAAATTTCAATGCCAACACTTTCCAACGCTTTTTTATACTCTTCATCTTTACCCTGATCAAAGCTACGGTCAGAACCTCTGACGTCATAACCTTCCGATTTTAACACTTGTGCTAAAGCACTCAAACCACTACCGGATATACCGCAAAAACTGATTTTTTTCATATTAGGCTCTCCTGTTTTTATAAAGCATTATAAAGTTCTTCCATTTCTTTACGACCTGCCGTCAAATTTTTATAATCAACCACAATATAGGTTTGATTATGACCATCGGCAAGCAACGCCAGCGTAACACCGACTGTTTCATTTTCAAAAGTAGCGTATAGAGTTGTTTCTCCGTTAACCAATTTTTGTAAAAACCCTTCGCCGCCTTTGGGCAACTCTTGTTGAACGCTTTTAAGCGCTTGTGTTCCATCGGGATTAACAACCGTTTCATCCGCATTAACCAGAGCGGGTGTATAAAACTCATGCGCATTGCCATATTTTTTTGCCAACAATTTATAATATTTGTCATATTCTTTTAAACCTTTGGCGGCTGTGCTATCGTCATCAATCAACTTACCATATGCCGCAATCCGCCATAAAGCGTCATCTTCACCAAAACTAACCAAAACTTCGCGAAAATCGGAAACCGGATTCGGCAGATTAGTCGCAATATATGAATTCGGCATATCTTTTTGGGCAATCGGTTCCAAATAAACCTTTAAATATTCTATTTCCTCAACTGTCGCCAACCATTTCAACCCCAAAGGCGCTGGTTCGCGAACAATCGGTGTTACTTTTTCGGTTTCAACTTTTTCCACACGTAATTTTTTGCGTTCAACTTTTAAAACTTTCGGTTTGCTGTCCAGAATTTTTCCGGCATTAAACTGTCCGCTAATGCTTGCTTTTTCTTGTTTTATTTCTTCTGGTTCAATCAAATCTCCGAAAAAATCATCAGCAGCATAAGTTTTCCCACTCAAAATAAAAGCTGTTAATATGGCAAGACCCCAAATTTTTTTCATAAAAAACTCCTTGTATCTTAAAGAAAAAAATTGAACACTGTTCAATTTTGTTATATATGGTAAATATATTATACGTAATTCGTTAATTTAAATATAAGATTTGACATGAATAAAGACAACATACAAGAAAATTTGGTCAACAAAGGTCGGGAGCTTATTCAAGAAAAAGGCGCCGAATTTTTAACAGCCAGAAAACTTTCCGATGCTTCCGGCTATTCGGTTGGCACGATTTATAACCAATTTGGAAATATGGATAATTTTATTCTTATTCAAAATTACCTTACTTTAGACGCTTTATATGCCCGTCTGGCCAAATTGCGAGCCGCCGGTACCGCCTACCAACGCCTTAACCTTTACACGCAGGAATTTATAGATTTTGTTTTGGAAAATAAAAATTTATGGTTTTTGGTGCATAATTTTCACCTACATAATAACAACCGCCGTTTTTCCAAAATTTATCTGCGCCGTGTGGTACAAATAACCCAACTGGTTGAAAGTGCATTTAAAGCGCTTTTTCCAAACATTCCGCTGCCGGAACGGATTTTATCGTTGCAGGTTTTGTGGCTGTCTTTGTTTTCATTAAGCGCTTTTTTAACAACGGATACTCTGGACAGTTTCAGTAAAATTAACAAACGTTCCTTATGTGAACTGCTGTTAAACACCTATCTGGCCGGTATGAAAGTTTTGGAAAAACTCTAAATACGGAGCGTTTATGGATTTTATCAAGCTTTTCTTTTACAAAATCTGTTTATTCTTAAACAGCCCCGAAACCTTAAGTATGGTGGTTAACAACCGCTTTTTATTAATACTGCTTGTTATCGTTTTGCTAAAAATGAAATATGCCACCTATTCCAGTATGTGGATAAGCGCTCTTATCAACATTCCGGGAACAATTTTACATGAAAGTATGCATTTTATTGTAGGCCTTCTGCTCAACGCCTATCCCACCAGTTTTGACTTAATTCCCCGTAAAGATGGATTCGGTAATTATGTGATGGGCAGCGTCGGTTTTCGTAACGTGACTTTTTACAACGCTCTTCCTGCAGCTTTAGCGCCTTTGTTTTTGTTACCAATCGGTTATTTTTTTAACCGTTGGTATTTTAGCAACGTTGATATTTCTTTGCTAAATTATCTTTTATATATTTTATTACAAACTGTCATTATTGAAAATGCGGTTCCTTCTGCAACAGATTTCAAAGTCGGTTTTTCTTATCCTGCCGGTCTTTTGCTATACGGTGCTATTTTTGTTTTAGCTGTTATTTTCATATAAAAGGACCCTTAAAAAATGAAGATTTTATGGAAGCTTTTTGCCTCATTTTTCAAAACCGGATTATTTACCTTCGGCGGCGGCTATGCCATGCTTCCGCTTTTAAAAGCCGAAGTGGTTGAAAAACAAAAATGGGCAACCGAAGACGAACTGTTGGATTATTTTTCCATCGGTCAATGCACACCGGGAATTATAGCTGTAAATGTTTCCACTTTTTGCGGTTATAAGCTCAAAGGCGTCATTGGTGCCATTACCGCCACCACCGCTATTATTTTACCTTCTTTGATTATCATTACCTTAATTGCCGCCGTGCTGGAAAAATATATACATCTGCCTACCGTTGCCAGCGCTTTTGCCGGAATACGCTTGGGCGTAACCGCCCTGCTCGTCAATTTGATTTTTGACATGGGCAAAAAGATTTTTACAAAAAATCCGCATTGGCGGTTGCACGCCATTATTTTTGCCATCGCTTTTGCCTTGTTGATGTTCGGCGATGTCTCCGCCGTTTTGATTGTGATTATGGCGGCGGTTTTCGGTTTTATTCCGGAATTGTTCGGTAAAAATAAAATCCCTTTTATCAAAGGGGGAAATAAAAAATGATTTACTGGCTTTTGTTTTATGAATTTTTCAAAATAGGATTGTTTGCCATTGGAGGTGGTGCAGTCACCATTCCTTTTTTGTTTGATTTGGGCGAAAAATACCATTGGTTTACCACCGAACAGTTGGTTAATATGATTGCCGTTTCAGAATCCACCCCCGGTCCGTTGGGGGTAAATATGGCAACTTTTACTGGTTATCAAACCGCCGGCGTTTTAGGCGGTATCATTGCCACATTTGGGCTAACGCTGCCTTCCGTCATCATTATTATCTTAATTGCCAAACTGCTAAACCGTTTTGCTGATAATGCTTATGTACAAACCTTGCTTGCTTCAATCCGCCCCGGTGTTTTGGCTTTAATTATCTTTGCCGGTTGGCAAATTGCCCGCATCAGCATCACCAGCTGGTTGTCTGCCGCCATTTTTGCCGGCATTTTAGTTGCCAACCGCTTTTTCAAATCAAGTCCGATTTTTTATATTCTTTTGTCGGCAATTATTGGTATTGTCTTGCAATTATAGACTTTATGCATATAAATAAAGAGTAAGGAGATAAACATGAAAGATACGGATACGATTTATGATGTCGTTGGCATCGGCAACGCGATGGTTGACGTTTTAGCCAAAGTCGGCGACGGCTTTTTGACCGAAAGAAACTTGCACAAAGGCGGCATGACCTTACTTGATGCCGCCACCGCCGGTAAAATCTACCAAGATATAGTTCCCGAGCGAGAAGTTTCCGGCGGTTCGGCCGCCAACACTGTTGCCGGCATGGCCTCGTTAGGAGCGGATTGCGCTTTTATCGGCAAAGTTCATGATGATGAACTCGGGCAAGATTTCCGCCGCGACATCGGCGCCGCCGGTATAGATTTCTTTACCCCGCCATTGTTAGAAGGCCCCGCCACCGGACGTAGCATTGTTTTGGTCACCCCTGATGCTGAACGCTCCATGTTTACATACTTGGGCGCCGCCACCCGTTTGACCGCCGATGACATAGATGAAAACATCATTAAAGCCTCAAAATACGTCTATCTTGAAGGCTACCTTTGGGATGAAGATAGTTCTAAAGAAGCTGTTTTAAAAGCTTGCGAAATTGCGCATAAATACAACCGCAAAGTGGCTTTTACACTTTCCGACAAAGGCTGTATCGCTCGTCATCAACCCTCTATGCTGGATTTGATTAAAGACCACGTAGATATTCTGTTTGCCAATGAAAAAGAAATCAAAACTTTGTTTGATAATGATGATTTTATGACAACGCTTGATTTAATTAAACCGATGGTAGAAATTGCTGCCGTCACCCGCGACGCCCGCGGTTCGGTAATTGTTAACGGTCGGGTTAAAATCTTTGTGGAAGCCGAAAAAATTGATAATGTGGTGGATTCCACCGGCGCCGGCGATATGTATGCCGCCGGATTTTTATACGGCATGAACACCGACCGCAGCCTTGGCACCTGCGCTATGATCGGCAGCATTGCTGCCTCGGAAATCATCACACATTACGGCGCCCGTCCGGAAGTTTCGCTGCGTGGCTTTGTTCGCAACAAACTGTTGCAATACGGCAAGAAGTTTTAACTTTTCAAAAATCCGTCATCATGTGTCACTCTTGTTTCCAAATACAACACCGCAACCATCGGACAGATAAAAAATCATAAAAAGGTAAAACATGAAACGTACCAAACACAAAAACATTAACGGTTGGCTGATTGTTGACAAACCGGCCGGCATCGGCTCCACCGATGTGGTTAATCAAACCCGCCGGCTGCTTGATGCCAATAAGAACGGACACGCCGGCACGCTGGACCCTTTTGCCACCGGCGTTTTGCCGATTGCCTTTGGCGAAGCAACCAAGCTTATTCCGTATGTAACCGACGGCACCAAAGAATATGAATTTACTTTAAAATTCGGCACCGCCACCAACACCGATGACACCGAGGGTGAAATCACCGCCCGCTCCGATATTATCCCATCAAGGGAACAGATTTTATCCGTTTTGCCGCAATTTACCGGTACGATTTTCCAAGTTCCGCCGGCTTATTCGGCAATTAAAATCAACGGCGAGCGCGCCTACAAACTTGCCCGCAAAGGCGAAGATGTCAATATGCCGCCCCGCGAAGTAAAAATTTACAATTTGGATTTGCTCAAACAAATAAGTGCCGATTCGTTTTATTTTCGCGTACAATGCTCCAAAGGCACTTACATTCGCTCTTTAGGGCGCGATATTGCCTTAAAACTCGGCTCTTGCGGTCATCTGGAAACCCTGCGGCGCACAAAATGCGCGATTTTTACGCTTTCAGATACGATTTTGCTGGAAAATTTAAAAAATATGGTGTATGAAGAAGAACGACTATCATTACTTTTGCCGATTGAGACGTCACTGCGCGACATCGCGGTGATTGCCGTTTCGGCGGAAGATGCTGTCAAATTAAGGCATGGCCAGAGCGTTTCGCCAAAATCCTATAATGTTAAAAACCTTATCGGAAAAGTTGCGGTCGCCAAATGCGATGATTGTTTGACAGCCGTCGTGAAGATTGAAACGGGGAAAATTTCTCCGATTCGTGTGTTTAATTTTTAAAAAAGGAAATTTTAAGATGTCGATTACAAACGAACAAAAACAAGAAATTGTTGCAAAATATGGTACAAAGCCGAATGATACCGGTTCTCCGGAAGTCCAGATTGCTATTTGGACATACCGCATCAATTCTTTGATTGAACACTTCAATGTTCATAAAAAAGATTTGCACTCCCGCTTGGGGTTGATGAAAATGGTCAGCCGCCGGCGTCACCTTTTGGACCACTTGAAATCCAAGAGCGAAGACCGTTATCAGGCAATCATCAAAAAACTGGATTTGCGTAAGTAATAACAGACAGGTTAAAAAACTGCGGGGCATGGGGCTCCGCAGTTTTATAAAATCCTGACATTTTGTCAGGTGAGGTTTATAGGAAAAGAGAAAGGTAGAAAATATGATCGATTTTAAAACATGCCGCCAAGAAATAGACTGGGGCGGCCGTAAATTAACATTAGAAACAGGCAAAATTGCCCGTCAGGCAACCGGCGCCGTTATGGCAACTTATGAAGATACTGTTGTTGTTGCCACCGTTGTTGCCGCCAAAGAAGTCAAAGACGATCAGGATTTCTTCCCTTTAACCGTTAACTATCAGGAAAAATATTATGCCACCGGCAAAATCCCCGGCGGTTTTATGAAACGTGAAGGCAAACCTTCTGAACGCGAAGTCTTAATCTCCCGTCTGATTGACCGGCCGATTCGCCCGCTGTTTCCGGACGCCTTCAAAAACGAAGTACAAATTGTTTGTACCACCTTATCACACGACCAGAAAAACGATTCCGATATAGTCGCCATGGTTGCCGCATCTGCCGCATTGGCTGTTTCCGGCATTCCGTTTTTAGGCCCTATCGGCGCTGCTAAAATTGGTTACAAAAACGGTGCCTACATCTTAAACCCGACCTTGGAAGAACAAAAGACATCCGATTTGGAATTGACCGTCGCCGGAACATCAGAAGGCGTTTTAATGGTTGAATCCGAGGCCAACGAGCTTTCCGAAGAAACAATGCTCGGTGCGGTAATGTTTGGCTTTGAAAACTTCCAACCGGTCATTAACATGATTAACGAGTTAAAGAAACAAGCCGGCAAACCGGCTTGGGAAGAACCGAAATTCCCACCCGAATTTGACGAATTGTGTGTCCGAATTGAAAAAGACTTCGGCAAAAAATACGGAGAAGCTTTCAACGAGGTTGATAAATTAACCCGCGGCACGATTTTGGGTCAACTGGCTGAAGAAGTCAAAGCCACGATTGATCCGGAAAACGAAATTGAAGTTCGTTACATTGGTGATGTTATTGAACACATCATGCACAAAACTATGCGTGAAAAAGTTTTATCAACCGGCCGCCGTATTGACGGACGCGACACCAAGACCGTCCGCCCGATTAGCTGCGAAGTTGATGTCCTGCCCACCACGCACGGTTCGGCGTTGTTCACCCGCGGCGAAACACAGGCTCTGGTTGTCACTACCTTGGGCACCGAGGACGACGCCCAAATTGTGGACGGATTGATGGCTGAATATAAGCAAGATTTTATGCTTTATTATAACTTCCCGCCGTTTTCAGTTGGCGAATGCGGTCGTCTGGGTTCTCCCGGACGTCGTGAAATCGGCCACGGCAAACTGGCGTGGAGAGCCATTCACCCAATGATGCCCAAAGACAAAGAAAAATTCCCTTATTCGGTGCGCGTGGTTTCCGATATTATGGAATCCAACGGTTCGTCTTCCATGGCCACCGTTTGCGGCACAACCTTATCGTTGGAAGCCGCCGGTGTTCCTCTCAAAAAACCGGTTGCCGGTATTGCTATGGGCTTAATCAAAGAAGCCGACGGCAGAGTGGCGGTTTTGACCGATATTTTAGGTGACGAAGACCACTTGGGCGACATGGACTTCAAAGTTGCCGGCACCAAAGACGGTGTTACCGCTTTGCAGATGGATATCAAAATCACCTCCATTACCAAAGAGATTATGCAAACCGCTTTAGCTCAAGCGCACGAAGGTCGTATCCATATTTTAGGCGAAATGGCAAAAGCTATTGCCGAGCCGCGTCCGAATGTTTCACCGTTAGCACCGCGGATTATTTCTATGAAAATTCCGGTAGACAAGATTCGCGAAGTCATCGGCACGGGCGGTAAAGTTATTCGGGAAATCATTGAAAAAACCAACACTAAAATTGATATCTCGGATGACGGCGTGGTGCAAATTGCTTCCGTCAACACCGCTGACGGCGAAGCTGCCATGAGCATTATTCAAGGCATTGTCGCCGAACCCGAACCAGGTGTGATTTATAAAGGCGTTATCACCAAAATCACTGATTTTGGTGCCTTTGTCCGCTTTGTCGGCTCTACCGAAGGTTTGGTGCATATTTCTGAAATCAAAGACGAACGCATTGCCTCCGTTTCTGATTTTTATAAAGAAGGCGACACCATGTGGGTCAAATGCTTGGGCGTTGACAACCGCGGCAAGTGGAAACTTTCCGCCAAACGCGTCAATCAGGAAACCGGCGAAGACCGCGAATAATCTGATGTTATAATCTGTAAAAACCCTGAAATCTTTAATTTCAGGGTTTTTATATTACAAAATCCGATTATAAATTTATTCTTTCCCGACATACTCACTTTTAAGTTTGGAAAAAAAATTTACATCCGCATACCTTTTTTCTGCTACCACCCACAAGCTTTGTCTGAAAACGCCCTCAAAAACATATCCGCACTTTTTTGCGACATTAGCAGATTGAGTATTCAAAACATCCGTACGAATAAAAATCCGATTAAAACCCAAACCAAAAAATTCCTTTTCAAGCAGTAGAACAGCTTCTTGCATATAACCATTACCCGCATATTTAGTAGATATCCAATATCCGATTTCTACACATTTATTATCTTCATTAACCATAGCCGAAATTGTCCCCATAAAAGGAATTTTTCTTGTGGCGATAACATAAGTAAAATCAACCCGTTCTTTCCATTTTTTCTCGCACTCAAGTAAATACTCGTAACTGTCCTCAATCTTATATTTTGATGTTGCCCAATTAAGCCAAGGCGAAAGTTCCGGAAGACTATCTTGTACCTCTGCAATATGAAGCTTTGCCATTTTAAAACTTTTTTTAGCCTTGACTAAAACAATTCTTTTCCCTTGTAGTTTTTGTTTAGGAAATAACATCATTGCCTCCGCGATTACTCATAAACGATTTAACTATATTATCGGAAAAAATTTTTATTTGTAAAGTACCAATATATGTTCTCTTAAAACCCCAATATCTTTTTCTAAACTTTGTCTTTCAATACAAAATTCTCCCAAGGTTGCTTTTTGTAAAGCAAAAATGTAAGTACTTGTTTTTGAAGGATTTAAAAAAATTAAAGGGCTTAACTTTTCAGCTCTAGCCCTCAACTTAAGTGCTTGATTTTCAAGCAAAATTAATGGTGCGCTAGGCCGGAATCGAACCGGCACGGGATTGCTCCCAACAGATTTTAAGTCTGATTTTTTGGCTCTTAATTTGCTTTAATTTTCTTTAATTCTTATTACAAAAAGCTTGACTTTTCAAAGGTT
>CALXZI010000014.1 GCA_944393205.1 uncultured Alphaproteobacteria bacterium
TATTGATAGATAATGTTAAACAGCCAGCTTAATTGCTCGGCTTGCTTATTAAGCTTATACTTCATCATCGCTTTGGAGTAACCCGAGATAGCCCCGACCGAAAGCACACCAATAATTGCCAGCACCCCCAACATCTCCACCATGGAACGCCCGCATAATGCCGCATCTGCTTGCTTTCTTTCATTGTGTGCATGAAAGTAAAACTTAAAAAAATCAAACAAATTCATCAAAAGAACTCCTAAAAAAGCAAAAAACACCTATTTTCCCGATATTCTAAACCGTTTTTTTTTTTTGCAATTTTAAAGAGTCTCGTGGGGATAAGTCACAACCTTTGAGGTTGTTAGCATTTAATGTTTAAATAAGGCATAACAGCAGAGTTACGAATTCCCAATCCACGGTGGGTTCGTTCCCTCGGAGGTGCGACAGGGAAAAAATACTTATTATAAACTTCCTGTTTTGAAAAGCTTATAATATTTATAAACAGATCCATTCGGCACTGTCCAACTGAAGTCTTTTTTCATGGCGTTAATCGTCATAAGCTTTAATATGTTTGGTGTGATATAAAAGCATTTCAATGCTTTGTATAAAGTATCAGCATATGCGTTAATGTTGTTCTTAAATTTTTGTGCCGTAATGTTTGAGCCATATACTCGCACACCCTCGGCAAAAAACACTTCAGTACGGAAACCGTCTTCGCGATCATTGATGGTATCTACCAAACCGCCGGTAGACATGGCAACCGGCAAACTGCCTTTGGCCATGGCTTCCATCTGCGTTAAACCGCAAGGTTCAAAACGTGACGGCATCAGGTAAAAATCGGCAGCGAGTTGTAAAGCATAAGCAAATTCGTCACGGTAGCCGCGAAAAACAAAAATGCGTTCAGCGGCTTTGGAGGAAATTTGTTCTACGTCATTTTTTAATTTTTTCAGCAGTTCGTACTGTTCAAGGTCACCGGCACCACCCAGCACAAAAATCGGAAATTCGCGCCGTGTTTTGGCGTTTTCAGTAATGAGTTTCACGATGGCTTGGGCGGCGATGTCATAACCTTTTTGTTCCACCAAGCGGCTGGTGGCGCAGATAAAGGGAATCTTATCAGCCTTGCTTTCCAGAGCGGAAATATCTTTAAAACGATATGTTTCTATCAAAGGAATGGTTTGTTTTTTATATTCTTCAGAGGTGGCAAGACGTGATAGCAGACGAATACATTCTTGTTTGTTGTTTAATTTTTTATCCAAGCTGTTTTCATCATATACTTTGAAACGAAAATCTTTGAAATAATCATTAATATGTTCAATTTTTTTCGGATTTGGTGATATCAACCGTTTGTCATAACCATTGACAATACCAAAAAAGGTGCGGTGATTTTTGCGAATTTTTAAAATATCTCTGAAATCATATCCGAAACCGAGTTCTTTAGAGACTTCTTCCATATAATTGATGGACACGGTTACAACCCGATCCGCTAAATGAAAGTTTCCGGAAGATTGGTTGTAGCAGTCATGAACAATCAAAGTGTTGGTTGTTCTCGGGTTGGCGTTTTTGACCGCTTTGGCGTTTTTGAAAACAGTTGCAGTGTTGTGTTCGTATAATGAGTTTAAGATTTTTGCCGTGTTAGGAAAATCCCACCCTTGATAGCCCAAATGATGGGCAATGTGAACAATCGGAATACTTTGGATGCTTTCGGCATCTGTTGGCAACAAATTTCCGGAACGAACGCGAGTAATGGTGTCATATTTGCATAATCCGGCCAAGGCGCCGCTGTGCCAATCATTGGCAATCAGGATATTGGGCACGGATTGTTTTTTTGTTTTGTCAGTTACATATTCGGTTAACAACAAGTATACGGCTTTGGAAAAAAAAGCAAAACGTTCAACTTCGTTAATGTTATATTCGTTCAACACATAACATCCATCTTGCGTTGAAGGGTTTTTGATATGGGGATTGATGGAAAAAAAGTGTTCGCAATTAATGAAAATATAGTCAACACCGTTTAAGGTTCCTTGGTAATAATCCGTTTTATAAGAGGTTAGTGTTTTGCGTTCATTTAAAAAGGGGATTTTCAGGGTTTTGATTTTTTGCAGTTCAATACTTTTTCCTTCGGCGCCATAGTATACACCGCTTTCAAAAGAGGCGCTTTTTTTACCGGTATCGCCTAAATACATCGGCGTGACGATGGATATATGATGGTTATTTCGGCTGAAAACATTGTTGAAATTTTCCGGAAGCTCCGAAGCAATCATTCCTAACCCGCCCCATTTCATAAACGTGGCGGTTTCGGCTGAAAGCATCCATGCGTTGATGTTATTGATTTGTGGCCAGCTTTTTTTGCCTAAACATTGCTGCTTTCCGGTTTTTTGCATTGCCGTCAGAGCCGAATCGTGTGTCGGCTGAATGATGTTGAAGTTTTTTTTCTTGTTAAACCCTTCCTTTAAAAATCCGGTCGGGCATTTTGTATTTTTTCCAGTATTCATCATTTCTCTCTTATGTAAATAATATATGAAACAGTATAATCATTTTATTTGAAAGAACAACATAAAAAAAACTTAATCTCTTGACTTGTGAATGTTTAATCATTAAGTTATTTTTTAAGGAAACGGTTTATGTTTATATATCAGTGTGATGCATAAATTAAAAGAGGTGTAAATGAAAAAAGATCGTGGATTTTTTAATAAAAAACAAGGTGTGGAAAATGCCGAAAATGATTATGAAACCGAAAGAAAAACGGTTGATGATAATGTCAGAGATGATGCCGCGCCGCAACAAGAAACCGAAAACGATGAAGAAAAAACTGAAATTGAGGTTTTAAAAGAAGAAAACCAAAAATTAAAAGATGAGTTTTTGCGCGCTTTGGCAGAAACGGAAAACGTGAAAAAAAGGTATGCGGCCGAGATTGAAAAAAATAATCGTTACGCAGTTTCCTCTTTTGCCAAAGATTTGTTGGGAGTGGCCGATAATTTGCAACGGGCATTATCTGCCGGCAAAGCAGGTGATAATCCGGCTTGCGAATCTATTTTGCAAGGGGTTGAACTGACACAAAACGAACTTAATCATGTTTTTGCAAAATTCGGAATTGTGCCAATGGAAGATGTCGGTAAAGTTTTTGATCCGAATTATCACCGTGTGGTGCAAGAAGTTGAAGACAAAGATAAACCTAACGGGACAATCGTGTCTCAATTGCAAACCGGATATCTTATCAACGGGCGGATTTTGCGTGAGGCAATGGTTGTGGTAACCAAGGGTGGAAAATAACGCAAAGCTCAATCGTAAAGATTAAAGAGAAAAACTGCAATTTTGCAATATTTTTGTGAAGTAACGCAAAATTGTAGTTTTTTTATTGAAATTATTTGTTTATACTTTTGCGCATGAATAAATTGAATCTGTATATATTGCGGCAAGTGGTGACGGGTTTTTTGCTGGTCGCCTTTTCTTTGTTATCCATGCTGTGGCTGACACAATCGTTGCGGTTTGTGGAAATGGTGACCAATAAAGGTTTGCCGTTGCATTTGTTTGTGGAACTTACTTCGCTTTTGATGCCCAGACTGTTTTCAATTTTGTCGCCGATTGCGTTGTTTGCCTCCGTTATGTTTGTATATAACCGAATGTTGGCTGATCGGGAATTGGTGATTATGCAAGCCGCCGGTATCAGCCCGTGGCGGAATGCTCGCGCCGTGGTCTATGTTGGATTGATTTTAACGCTGTTTAGTGTTTATGTGCAGAATGTGGCTATACCGGAAGCAGAAAACGAGTTTCGCAATTTGGAGTGGGAAATTAAAAATAATGTGTCGCATTTGATGTTTCGCGAAGGCGAATTTACCACTGTGCAACCGAATTTGACGGTTTTTATATCCAAACATGAACAAGACGGTGCTGTGGCCGGCATATTGCTTAATGATGAACGTAATCCGGAAAACAGAATCACTTTGTCGGCTGAAAGAGGTAGAATTGTATATACGGACAACGGACCTCGGGTTATCTTGGTTAAAGGCGTGCGACAGGAAGTCAACCGCGATGGAACAAACTTTTCATCTTTGAAGTTTGATCGTTATTCGGTTGATTTGGGACAGATGGGGTCTAAAAAAATTAAGGATGCTTCCGTGCGCGAAAAAACACTTTGGGAACTTTTGAATGCGGCGCAAGATAAAAATTTGTCGCAAGAAGACGTTCGGAAATATATTGTGGAAGGGCATCGGCGTTTGGTGACGCCGTGGTATAATCTGGTGTTTGCATTATTGGCTTGTACAGGTTTGCTTGTTGGTAATTTTAATCGCCGCGGACAGACTAAAATCATAAGTGTTTCGGTGTTTATTATGGTGTTGGTGCAGGGAAATGATTTGATTGTGACCAATCTGGCCGGCCGTTCTTTATATTTTTTGCCGATGCTGTATGTTAACTGTTTTGTTCCATTAGGATTGTGCGTGTATCTGTTGTTGTTTTACAATCCGTTTTTCTTTAGCAGTCGTCTTTTAAAAAAGAAAGGTGTCGCGGTATGAATAACCGGTTGAATCAATCCATTGCCATATTGGCGCTTTTGGCTTTTGTCTGCTGCGGAAAGAATAGTCTTGCTTGGTGGCCTTTTGAAACCGATCATGAGCCAGTTGCCGGAGAAGTTTTGCATAATGACGATACGCCTCCTTTTGTAAAAGTAGAACCGCGCAATCTTACAAATGTTTTTGCCGACACCGAGGAGGAAGATGCTGAACCCAATATTTATTTTAATGCCGATGAATTGGTTAATCACGATAAGGAAAAGATTATTGAAGCAATTGGCGATGTGGTGGTTAAGCGCGATACAATGACGGTTTATGCCGATAAGCTGATATATTATCAGCTTGAAGATAAGCTGATGGCGGTCGGTCATGTGCGAATGGAAGAGAAAAACGGCAATGTCGTTTATGCCGATGAGGCTGAAATGCAAAACAAAATGAGCCGTGCCGAAATGAATAAAATTAAGGCGATTTTGCAAGATGAAAGTCAAATTTGGGCAGAAGAGTTTCGTAAAAAAGAAAATAATAATAAAGTAATGCGTAAAGCGATTTATACGCCGTGTGATTTTTGCGAGGGAAAAGAAGCGCCGTTATGGCAAATGCGTGCGCGAAAAATCGTACATGATGCCGAGGATAAAAACATTAATTATAACGATGCATTTATTGACATTAAAGGCGTGCCGGTTTTTTATACGCCGTTCTTTTCTCATCCTGATCCCACGGTTAAAAGACGTTCCGGTTTGTTGACGCCCAGTATCGGTAGCAGCAATTATTTGGGCGGAACTTTGCAACTTAATTATTTTTGGGCAATTGATGATCATTCGGATTTTTTGTTTACACCGATTTTTAATACAGATAAAAATCCGGTTTTGGGCGGTCAATATCGGAAATATTTTCAGAAAGGCTATGTGGATATAGAAGGCACTTATCTTAAAGATGATGATGAGGCGCGTCCGGATAACCGCGGCAATTTGTTTGCTTACGGTCGCTATGAGTTAAATGATTATTGGTTGTTTGATACCAATATTAATTATGCCTCTGATGGTTTGTATCTTAAAGAGCTTGATTTGGAACACGATGATGATGCGTGGCTGACCTCAAATGCCAGACTACAACGTTTTGAGGATAGGGATTATGCCGCCATAGAAGCTTATTATTACAAACTCATCAGCTATGATTTAAGAACTCATAATCGGGCGGAATATGAGCGCCGCAAATATAATAAGCCTCTTGTGGCGCCGTTGATGAGCTATGAAACAATCAGCGATGTCAGCAGCATAGGTTCTTATTGGAAAAACGATTTCAGCTTTGCTTCCGTGTATCATGAGGGCGATACACAATCACAAAGGTTGTCCATGATTAATGCGTGGGTGTTGCCTTGGACAAGCTCATTTGGTGAAAGATATAAGCTTGTCGCTTCTTTGAAATCAGATGTTTATTATATTGATAAATATCGTCTGGCAGACAATACGGATGATTATACCGGCACAGTGGCGCGGGTTTTCCCGCAAGTTGGGATTGAGTGGCGTTTGCCTTTTGTGCGTGCAACGGAAAGCAGCCGGCAAATTATAGAGCCGGTCGTGCTTGGTGTTTTAGCGCCTAATGGCGGCAACTTGTCCGATAAAATTCCTAATGAGGATAGTGAAGATATAGAGCTAGACGATTCAAATATTTTGAATTTGAACAGGTATGCCGGTTATGATCGTAATGATACGGGAAGTCGTATCAGTTATGGTTTTAATTGGAGTTCATATGGCAATATTATGGGGCGTACGTCAGCGTTTATTGCACAAAGCTATCAATTTAACGATCAGACGAGTTTTACCCGCAATATTGAAGATGATGGACATTTTACCGATTATGTCGGACGCATTTATGCAGCGCCGGCAAGTTATTTAGATTTGAACTACCGTTTCCGTCTGGATCAGGAAGATTTGAAACTTAAATACAGTGAATTGGGTGCGCGAATCGGTACGAATTTGTTGAATCTTTATGTTTCATATATATATTTGCAGGAAAATGAAAACTCCTCGGAGAACTTTGGTGATCGTAAAGAATTGTACACTTCATTGAGAGCGGCATTAACTCGGGATTGGTCTGTCAGTATTTACAATCGGCAGGATTTGGCTGATAAAAACCGCGGCTCATTGGAACATGGCGGTAATCTGATTTATGAAGACGAATGTTTTATGTTTGTTACAACAATCAAACGTTCCAATTCAAATGATCCGGAGTTGGATGACGGTTATGAATTTAAGTTCAGCTTTTATCTGAAGACGTTGGGTGGATTAGGTAATTAATGTTTGGGAGAAATTAAAGATGCGGCGTTTTTTAATTTGTTTGTTGGGTATGGTTTTAGCATTGCCGGTTTGGGCGCAAAATGTTGATATGTCAGCCATAGATGCGGCCGCACGGCAGGCTAGAAGAACGTCCGTATTGTTTGGCAGCCGCGATCCTCAAGAGGTGATGCGTCAAAAAGAAGAACAACGTCGTCGCGAAGCCTATGAGGAACAACTGCGTCAGGAGAAAGAAGCACGACGTAAAGCAGAGGAAAAACGTCGTCAGGCCTTAAGACCTGTTAATTTGTTTGGAAACGGAATTAAAATTTTTGCGGAAGTTAATGGTGAAATTATTACCAGTCGCGATATGCAAGACAGGGTTAATGCTTTTATTGCCACAACACAGATACCGGTTAATGACGAAACAAAAGAAATGGTGATTGAAAAAGTTTTGCAAGCGGCGGTAGATGAAAAAATCAAACTTCAGGAGGCACAAAAAAACGGTATTGAAATTTCCGAAGCCGATATGGAAGATGGTATGAAAAATTTTGCAAAAGCTAACGGTGTTTCTGTGGCAAAGCTCAAAAATATGCTTAAACAGGCACATGTCAATGAAGAAGTCTTTAAGGAGCAAATGAAAGCAGAGCTTGCTTTTGCACGTTTGGTACAGCGTAAATCGGTACAGGCAGGTACGGTCTCACAAAGCGAGGTTGATGAAGCAATTACCAATATTACCAAAGATATTAATATGCCCAAATTTATGATATCGGAAATCGTTATTCCCAAGAAACAAGCGGCGCATATCGGTGATTTGGTTGGAAATTTACGTCAGGATCCTCGTTTTGAATTATACGCTATGCAATTTTCCCAAAGTCCGAGCGCCAGAGGCGGCGGTCATCTGGGTTGGGTCAATAAAGGCCAGTTGGCGGCGCCATTGGAAAAAGCTTTGGAAAAAATGAAGGAAGGGGGGATTTCCGATCCAATTCCCTTGGGCTCTGATTATTATATTCTGCGATTGGAAAAGAGATATCGGCCGGAAGTGGATAAAGCACCGGTTCCGGATGCGGCTACAGTCAGGAAAATGTTAGAAAGCAAAAAAATGGAAGAAACGGCTACCAAATATTTGCGTGATTTGCGTAATCAAGCTATTATTGAACGCAGGAAATGAGATGGATTTCGGACTAACATTACGCGAGACGATTGAGCGCTATGGTCTGATGGCTAAAAAGTCATTGGGTCAAAATTTTTTGTTGGATCAAAACATCACCGATAAAATTATCCGTTTAACGTTGGAAAAGCAAGGGCGAAAGGATTTTTCGGGCATTAATGTTTTTGAAATAGGTTCCGGTCCGGGGGGATTAACACGGGCGATTTTGGAAAAAAATCCGGCGCAGTTAACGGTTGTGGAAATGGACGAGCGCGCCATCCGGATTATGGAGGACTTGCGTGTTTATGCGCCGTGTCCGTTGACGATTATCAATGCTGATGCTCTAAAGACGGATTTGACCGGTTTATCTACGACGCCACGGCATATTATCAGCAATTTGCCTTACAATATATCGGTGCCGCTGACTGTAACATGGCTCAAACAAATGCCGGCTTTTGAGGCAATGACTCTCATGTTTCAGAAAGAGGTGGCAGAGCGTATTACGGCCTCAATTAAAACAAAAAATTACGGTCGGGTTTCGGTTTTGGCGCAACTGGTGTGCCGCATAGAAAAAATTTTTGATTTGCCGCCGGCGTGTTTTGTGCCGGCGCCTAAAGTATGGTCAAGCGTTTTGTTGTTTTTGCCCCGAGACAATATACCGCCTTTGCCGATGCTGGAAAAAACCGAAAAAATTACAATGGCAGCATTCGGACAGCGGCGCAAAATGGTGCGGCAAAGTTTGAAATCGTTTGCCGGTATAGAAAAAGCCTGCGCCGCGGCCGGAGTGGAAATGACCATGCGTGCCGAGGAAATAACACCGATGCAATATTTGCAGATTGCACAAAATTTATAATTTTTTTATTTACATGCTTTGAATAATTTCCCGATTTATCAGGAGCTGAATGCCAAGGTGTCGTTGATACTGTCTCTGTGCCAATGAGCGTGGTTAAGCTGTTTTTAATAGAATCCCGAGTTTGCCTAGGAATATCTATTTTGTCAAAAAAAATCTTGATTGTTCAAAATCCATATGTTAGGCTTAACTTACTTTAAAATTATTGTATCACTAAATTTTTTGCATATGAACGAATGTGTTGTGCAACTTTATGTTGCAAAGAAAATGGCTATGCGAGACGAATTATTCGCTGAAGCCGAAAGAAAGATGGGTAAACTGGCTTATAAGCAGTTTGCTATGGAGCAAAAACTTTCCGATTTGCCTGAAAAAATGGTCAAAGATTGCGAGAAAGTTATTTGCCGCAAATACGGTATTAAACATCCGCAATATCTGTTTCCGAATCCGACGGTTCGGCAATGGATTGCCGATTTGGCCAAAGATTATCAAGCCGATGACTTGTTTGATTTCTTTGTACAATCTGCCGGAGGGTTTTCTGAACGCTTGCAGAATGCTACCATAGGTGACACGATTATCAATCGTCCGTATCTGATTTCTCTGATTGAAAAGTTAGAAACGGCAACAGGAAAATCGCTGTTGTGGCCAAATTGTGACATGCCGTTGGCTTATTTGGGCGATGATGTTTCATACAGAGATATTGCCCGATATTTTTCTTGTGGTTCGGACGTCATTTCAGCCAAACGGCGGAAATATGCCGAATTTCAAGATTCCAAGACGTGTTTGCAACGATTTGCAAAAGAAGTGTTGAGGGTGTACCGTGTTATGGCGGATGTTTCCGCTGAAGTGACAGATGAGGCATTGTTAGAAATGCGGGTGCAGACTATCGCTCCCAAAGGTATTGGTGCTGGAAATTGGGATTTGCCGATTTTCTGGACCGAAGAAAAATTCGGACTTTGCCTTGTAGATGTACCGCAATCAATCCAAGAAAAAACAAAGGTTTCAGAGTTGATTGACAAATTTGTTCTGGCGCGATGTCAGAATATGGAAAGGGAAAAGTAATATTAATCCCATATAAAAAAGGAGGCCCTGAAATCCTCCTTTTTTAAGTTATAAATATTTATTGTTTGTAATAATAAGATTATTTCCAAGTTACGTAAAGACGGCAAGCGTTAGAATCTTGATTGCAAGATTGACATAAAGTTTCAATATCGGTTAAAGTGATATCCGTTATGCATTTGGCATTGCCGCTACAATATCCATCGCCATAATAAGTGCCGTAATAATCTATGGTTATATCGTCAGTTGTATTGCCGAAATATGTGTCAGAAATAATTTGATATAAACTGGCGTGGTTTTCTTTGTAAACATTTAACAAGTTGCTACAAATGGCGAGACGATTGCTACCGTCATTGTCAAAATGATATCCAATACCATAGAGTTTTGTTCCGGCAAAAAACCAAATTGTGTTTCCGAATGAATCTATTAAAAACTTTTTATCGGTCCATAAACGAATACCATCCGGCAGCAAATTAAGTTTACTTAACAATTCGGAATAAAAGGCATTTCCCTCATCCGGCATGGGCGGCCGCAACTGCATGGCGTTGTTTAAAAGTAAATTCATTGCCTCGGCCTGTTTGTTGAGCTTGTACTTCATCATGGCTTTGGAGTAGCCGCTGATAGCCCCGACAGATAAAACCCCGATTATAGCCAGCACGCCCAACATCTCCACCATAGAACGACCGCATAACGCCGCATCTGCTTGCCTTCTTTCATTGTGTGCATGAAAGGAAAAGCTAAAAAATTTGAACAAATTCATTAAAAGAACTCCTAAAACTGCAAAAAATATCTATTTTCTCGTCATCCTGAACCGTTTTTTTTTTTTGCAATTTTAAAGAGTCTCGTGGGGATAAGTCGCAATCGGCTGTTTATTACGGTTCTTCCTCAAGTGTGTTTGCTTCTGTGAATTAAAATTAAATATGGACGCCCGATAAAAAAACAACCCTTGTTTTGTTCAAACAAGGGTTGAAAATTATGTTTGCTATTCTTGTGTTTTTTGACCGTAGCGTTTTAGCAAACGTCTGGCTTTCCTTTCATTGAGGATTTTCTCTTTTTCCGGCGGGTTTTCACCTTCAAGTTGCGACATTCCGGTTACGACGACTTTGCGCACACCGGTTTGCGTTTCTTCAGGCTCCGGTGCTCTTGCCGGTGCCGGCATCGGCATCGGTTCTACTTCAAGCTTTTCTTCCGCTAAATTAATCTTTTCTTCGGGGACAACCAAATCATCCTCAATGTCAATTTCATTGTTTACAACCGGTGGTTTCGGCGGCACAATCGGTTTATGTTTTTGTTCCGTAACGACCCTTTTCCACTCACCATCATCATCGTAGCAATCTTTAGCCAGACTTAAACCGGTCAATTGTGTGTTTTCTTTACCGGTTGAAAGAATTTCATCAGTCTTGTCAAGCAAAGCGTTGATTGCGACAGCTTGTTCCGCTGATATCTTGTCACCACAGCCTAACAATTTTATTAAGGATTCCATTTCTTCTTGATATTGATAGAAGCGTTGGTTACTGTGTATGATTGTGATGACGGAAGACGTTGTTTTATTGTCCAAGCCTTCAGGGAAGAGTTCTTTTAACCCGTCGGTCAACTCTTTTTTATCGGCATAAGTGTTTTCTTGAGCAAACCGTACCAATGCACCCATTTTGCTGTCATCCAAGCCGAGATTCAAGTTTTCAAAGCGATTTTCCAAATAATCGGTTCCGGATGGAGTTTCCCGTAATGTGCCGTCGCCAACATCATAAGCTTTGCGCATAAAAGCGTATAAACGGTTGAATTTGTATAGAATTTCTTCTTTGGTTTTGTCAGGGAAGTTTTCCATAGAACCTTCCAGATTCATATACGCACGATCAAGCGTGATTTCATCACCGGTTGCTGATTTAAGCGTTCCTTCCGTGGTTTGTACCAAAATATTATATTCAGCCCGTGAAATGCCCATTTCCTCACGTGAGGTGTAAGTTTTCGGGAAAAGTTCATAATGATGTTCTTCCGTTTCAACAATCGGAACCTTGGCTTGCGAACTTAACGTATCGGTTGCTTCCGGCTGCTGTCTGATCATTACAGAATCTTTGACAATCTGTTCTTTGTCCGTGGCTGTTGTATCAGTTGTAGATTGTTTTTCACCAAATAAACGGTTGAACCATTTGCCAATGGCGTTGCCGCCGTCTTTTTCCGGTGTGGTTACGGTTGGTAAAATTTCTGTATTTTCCGTTGGTTTGACGACAATCGTGCTTGCCTCTTCAGCAACGTTTCTACCATGGGCAAAGCCCAAACCTTGAAAAGCGAGGTTGAAACCAACGCCAGCCAAGGCAGCAACAGCTGTTTGCTTAAATTCAGCACTTTTTTCTTTGTTGTCCGGATCTTTTGCAGAAACGGCGTAAGCGATGGTTGCATCTGTTAATTGGGCAACGCTTGCCGTTCCCGTGCGGCCTAGACTAATGGCGTGGCGTGTTTCGGCGATGTTGGCCGCCAAGGTTGTGTTTAATCCGTCATGGATGCCGTTTGTTAATGAAGCTACGGCATCGGCGGCTTCCAATCCGTCTTTCAACCAAGTAAAACCGACTGTGGCCAAACCGGTATTTAAGACACCGCCAATAAAATACGAACGTTTGCTTGTCCGGCTTCCCATTTTGTTTTTCCACGCCTGTTTTAAGGCATCTTTAAATTTCAAAGGCTCTTCACCGGCTTCTTTCTTTTGGCGGTTGATTTTGCGCATTTCGGCTATGATTGGAAACACCCATGAGCCCGCCGCGTGGTAAGCGGCATAAGCGGCTATTGCCGGAACCAAAACCGGTGCGGCAGCCGTTCCGGCAGCGCCGGCTGCTGCAGTAGCAGTCCAGAAACCGAAACCGGCGTTGGCGATGATGTTGCCGATTAATTTAAATTTATTATCGCTGAAACTTCCTTTGATGTTTTTCCAGATAACATAGCGGTTTTGGGAAACTTTGTTAGCTAATTTTTCAAAGTTATTTTTTTTGGTCTGAATGGCGGCGGCAAGTTTGGTAAATTCATTTTCAGCGGTTTGACCGGCTTTTTGCATGCCGGCTTTAACGCTTTTTTGCGCTTGGTCAGCAACTTTTGAAACGCTGTTGGCAACTTTTTCGGAGGTCGCTTGTGCTTTGCGTTTTAGAGCACTGATGTACCGTTCCACTTGGATGGCGGTATCCGCGCATGAACTTAAAATACTGTCTACTTTGATGCGAATTTTTTTGCCGCCTTGAATGATGCTGTTAAAAACTGCCATGGCTTTTTTGCTTTGACGAACAACATATTCCCGATATTCCGGCGTGCCGATTTTTTGTTCTTTTTTATTAGGGGCGTCTAATGATGAGGCAATGGCTGTTTGAGCAAAGTCGGCAAAGAATATGGTTTTAATTTCATCTTTGAGCAATTTGGCGCGGTCACGTTTGTTTAAACCGGAAAACGTTTTATCGCCGGCCAAAAGTGTTTCAGCTTTCAGCTTTGCTCCTTCAAACAACAGATTTAAGTAGGCATCCTTGGTTTTAGCGTCTAAAATTTTGTTATCGGCGCCTTTGCCATCGGTGATTTCCGTGCGCTCTAAAATGGCGGCAATGTCTTTATTGCCGGCCGCGGATTTGAACTTCTCAAAAGACATATCCGAGCATAAGCTTTTCAATTCTTCCTGATTGCTTTTATATACCTTGGCAGATTCTTCAGTCAGATTGTTTTCTTTTTCAAAAGTTCTTAAAGCTTCCAAAGTTTCTTTCAAAACCGGATTGTTCGGGTCTTGCTCGCGCACAATCCGTATAGCTTCCTGCAACTGGCTTAATGGACATAAATAGATGTCGCCTTTTAAAATTTTTAAAGCTTCATCAAAAGTCATTTTATTGGTCTGTTCTTTTGCCATTATAGCATCTCCCCAAGGTCGTATATTCTTAATTGTTTGCAGTATACACTAAAAATTTTCTTATTTCAACACTTTTTTGTCAAAAAAATATAAAGATAATTGTCATTGGCAGAAAGAAAGCCAAAATACCGATTGTGAAAGGTAAATGCAAAATTTTCTTGCTTTCCATAATCGCTTATATTATAACCGCGGGAAATGACAAATTTATCGGAAGGGTTAAAAATGCGGGTGGATATTTTTGATTTCAATCTGGACAAAAGTTTGATTGCCGACAAACCGGCCGATCCGCGTGACGCGTCCAAGTTGTTGGACTTGTCTGAAGAAGGAAGAATCTGCGACAGGCATTTTTATGATTTGCCGGATATTCTGCAAAAAGGTGATGTTTTAGTTTTTAATGATACCAAGGTTATTCCGGCCAGACTTTACGGCAAGCGTGGCGAAGCTTTGGTTGAGGTGACTTTGTATCATCCATTAGACGGGAGATTATGGTGGTCGTTTATTAAAAACTCCAAACGTTTGAAACCGAATGATAAAGTGGTTTTTTATACCGATGAAACAGCGGCGGAAGTGTCGGAATTTTTTGCCATTGTTAGAGAAAAGAACGGCGAAGATGGTGTTCTGATTGAATTCGGATGTGAGCCGGATAAGCTAGGTTTTTATCTTGAAAAATACGGCTCTATGCCGCTACCGCCTTATATTAAACGTGATAAGCCCGGACAAGGACTTTGGAACCGTTATAATGACAAAGAAGATTATCAAACGGTTTATGCTAAATATGAAGGCGCCGTTGCTGCGCCGACAGCGGGTCTGCATTTTACGCCGAGAGTTTTAGAGGCGCTAGATAAAAAAGGCGTGGAACGCGTTTTTTTAACTTTGCACGTTGGTGCCGGAACGTTTTTGCCCGTTAAATCGGAAGA
Source organism: uncultured Alphaproteobacteria bacterium (assembly GCA_944393205.1). GTDB lineage: Bacteria > Pseudomonadota > Alphaproteobacteria > RF32 > CAG-239 > CAAFZY01. Next base: position 14,605 of record CALXZI010000014.1, read on the forward strand.
TACCAAAGATCATAAAATGCATGCTGAATACGGTATTATTCTTCCTGAAACGGCCGAGCGTATCAACAAGGCTAAAAAAGAAGGACGGCGAATTATTGCGGTGGGAACAACTTCCGTACGGTTGTTGGAAAGCAGCGCCGATGAAAAAGGCGTGTTGCATCCCTTTGTCGGTGAAACGGATATTTTTATCACTCCGGGGTATAAATTTCGCATTATTGACATGATTATCACGAATTTTCATTTGCCGAAATCAACACTTTTTATGCTGATTTGTGCCATCGCCGGTACTGAACGAATGAAAGAAGCTTATGCTTATGCTATGTCGCATCAATATCGTTTTTATTCGTATGGCGACAGTTCAATTTTGAAATGCGTAAACAAAATTTAACCAATCTGTTTTACAATTTTATTGTATAAAATACGGATTAGATTGTCATGCTGGGACTAAAAAAAATTTTGGCCGCGGTTAAAGGCTTTTATCTGCCGGCGTTGATTTTAGGCTGCGCCGTGTTATATTTTTGCGGGCAGGCTCGTTTTCAATCCGGCGAATATCAGTTGTGGCAGATTTTGTTTTATATTTTGCTGTCGGCCAACGTTGTGTTTGTGATGATTGTTAGGGAATTTAAGCCGCTGATGCATCTGTTGTGGCTGATAGCCATGTATTTACTCGTCAATCATTTGCGGTTTCGTTATGGCGCGGAAACCATGCAAATGCCTTCATTGCAGATTTTATTGTTTTTGCTGCCGGTAAATTGGCTATACTTTACAATACGGGAAGAAGATGCTTTTTTTTCGGATAAAAATTTTTACTTTCTGTGTTTGGTCTTGATCCAACTGGCATTGGTGGAAAATGCCGATAAACTGTTTGAGGCAACCAATGTTTCTTTTTTGCTGCAAAATTTGTTAATCGGAGAATGGGGAATTGTCTTTTTGTGTTTACTGATACAGGCCTCGCTTAATAATAATATTAAAATAAATGGTTTATGTTATGCTTTTGCATGTTTGGGTTTGGCCTTTTTGAATATGGAATCACCGGCGGCCATGAGCTTGTTTTCTTGTGCCGCCGTGCTGATTTTGCTGGTTTCTTCCGTGCAGAATTTTTTGTATACGTTTGTTTATGATGATTTGACGGGCGTGTATAGCCGTCGGATGTATCATTTTCATGCTTCTAACTCGTTTCCGCTTAAATTCAGCATTGGAGTTGTATGTTTGGATGATTATGCCAAACTTGTGCGGGTGTTTGGGCAAAAAAAGGTTAACGTGTTGCTTAAAATAATTGTTGATGTTATCCGTAAGGCGAATACGGGGGCGATAGTGTATCGCTATAACGATGATGAATTTATTTTGGTTTTTAAAAATGAGGATAAAAAACAAAGCTATGAATATCTGGAGAATATTCGCCGTACTGTGGCGGGTGCCGAGTTTGTCTTAAATCGGAAACAGATTGTTAAAATCACGATTTCTGCCGGTGTTTCTGAAAAAAAACGCAGCGATGCCGATGCCGGCGTTGTTTTGGAGCGCACGCGCGAGGTGTTGCAAAAGACATATAAGTTTACGCAGAATATTACATCACGAGCCTAAAAATCGGTATTTATCTTTTTGCTGCGAGTGGCGGTATATAAAACATATATTCCAAGTACGATAAAGGGGACGGATAACATTTGTCCCATGGTTATATGTTTAAAAATAAAACCTAGTTGAGCATCCGGTTCGCGAAACAATTCGGCAAAAATGCGGAAAAAACCATATAATGTCAGAAATAAACCAGAGGTAAAACCGGCATGCCGGCGCACCCATTTTTTTTGCCACAAAATATTAAGAATAATAAACAGCAACACACCTTCTAACAGAGCTTCATACAGCTGTGAAGGATGGCGGGGCAGGTAACCGCCGTTAGGAAACCTGACAGCCCAAGGAACATTTGTGATACGTCCCCATAATTCATCATTGGCAAAATTGGCCAACCGGCCGCAAAACATGCCTATCGGTGCATATAAAGCCGTTAAATCGGTTATGCTTAAAAAGGGATATTTTATTTTTCGGGCGGCCAGATAGGAAGCAACAATCACACCGATAATTCCACCGTGGAACGACATTCCGCCATGCCACACGGCAAAAATTTCCAACGGATTGTGCCAAAAAATATCTTGTCCGTAAAATAAAACATAACCCAAGCGGCCACCAAAGACAACGCCCAATGTCAGATAAAAAACCAGATCTTCCAGTGCAGCTTTGTCAATTGGTAGATTGTATTTGCGGATGTTGCGCAGAACAAGATACCATGCAGCAATAATTCCGAACAAATAAGCCATAGAATACCACCGGACGGCAAGGGGACCGACCGAGAAAATAATCGGAGATATCTCCGGATATGCCAAACCAGTCATTAACATTCCTAAAAATGCGTTTTCTGAAATTATTTAAAAGTATATTAATAAACGAAAGATAATCCACATATAAAATTATTTTTTTATACACATAATTTACATCCCATTGTTTTTGATTGATTTTTTTAATATGAAAAATAAAAAAAACTAAAATAGTGGAAAACTTTTGAAACTTAATTGCTTAAAACGACTCGGCGTTGCAATCTGAAAGCAGTTAATTTTATACCAAAAAAAGGCTTTTGATATGTTGCCGGTTTCACAAATACGACTCCGCGAGAATCCTATAGATACGGTTGAGGACATCTTTCACCGGAAGTCTCTGGCTTTTGAACGCCGCAATCTTAATGAAATCGTGGTGGAAATAGAAGGAAAATGGAACAATATGCTGTTGTTTTTCGCATGGGAAGAACATTTGCGTTGCTTGCATATTTCTTGTTTAATGAACCTTAATGTTGAAATTGCTGACCGTGGCAAAATTTTTGAGCTGCTGGCTTTGGTTAATGAAAACCTTTGGTTAGGTCATTTCTCTTATTGGAGTGAGAATAGAATGCCGTTGTTTAAGCATTCGGTCATTGTACGTGCCGATGAGACGGATTTTGAGAGCAAACTTGACCAAATTATCAGTATCGCCGTTAATGAGTGTGAGCATATGTATCCGGTTTTTAATGCGGTCTTGCGGCAAAATATTTCTCCTGAACAAGCACTCTTTCCAGCCAGAACTTTTTTGCAGTAATTTTAGCTGTTCTTAAATTGGGCGTTATATAAAGTGGCATAGGCGCCGTTTTCTTTTTGTAACAATGTTTCATGCGTTCCGTTTTCAACGATTTGGCCATCGTTCATCACAATGATTTGTTCGGCGTTTTTAATGGTAGACAAACGATGGGCGATAACAAAAACCGTTCGGTTTTTCATTAAATTCTCAATCGCTTTTTGCACTACGGCTTCTGATTTGTTGTCTAAAGCGGATGTCGCTTCATCCAAAATGACGATGGGGGCGTCTTTAATCAATGCACGGGCAATGGCAAGGCGTTGTTTTTGGCCGCCTGAAAGCATGGTTCCGCGTTCGCCGATTTCGCTGTCAATGCCTTTTTCCAAACCGGCGACAAAGTTATCCAGATAAACAAGTTTTAGAACTTTGCGGATTTCTTTATCGGTGGCGTTAGGTTTGCCAAATAAAATGTTTTCTCTGATGGTGCCCGAAAACAAAAAGTTGTCTTGAAAGACGACAGCTATATTGTCGCGCAAAGATTTCAGAGAATATTGGCGAATGTCCGTACCGTCTATTAGAATTTTTCCGGATGTTGCATCATAAAACCGCGGCAGCAGATTTATCAGAGTGGTTTTGCCGCCGCCGGAATTGCCGACAATAGCGATGTTGCTTCCGGCTTTAACCTTGAGGTTAACGTCTTTTAAAACCGGCATATTTTTATTATATTCAAAACACACGTCCTTAAATTCAATTTCTTTTTTGATATGGCGCAGCGTTTTGGAATTTTTGACGTCTTCAATTTTTGGGGTGATGTTTAAAATGTTCATGATGCGCTCAATGGCCAGAAAAGAAATCTGGACGTTGTTAAAACTTTTGCCAATGCTTTTAATCGGCGTGTAAAGCAAAATGAGTGCCGTGATGAAAGAAACAAAATTTCCGGCAGAAATCGTCCCTTCCACGATAAGCGTGCTACCGTACCAAATAACAGCACCAATACCGGCAGAAACGATTACATGCATCAACGGCGTCATCCAGCCGGTTTTTTGCACGACTTTCATGGTTAATTTGAAAATATTTATCAAAGTTGCATCAAATTTCTTATATATACAAGGTTGCAGATTATAAGAGGCGATTGTGCGGTTACCGTTGTGTGTTTCATTGTAGTTGGTGTAAATTTTTGTGGTTTCTTCAACATTGCGGGCAATGCTTCTTTTAATCCGGCGTTTGACCGAAGATAAAGGCATTAAAGCAAAAATCAGCACGGCAATGGCGATGATTGAAAGTTGCCAAGAGTTATAAATCAAGACAATGATTAATGATAAAGATGAAAAGAAGCGAGAAATAAAAGTTTTAAGATTATCAAGCAAGCCGGTGCAGGCGGTATCGCAATCTGATGAAAAGCGTTGGATGATTACGCCGGAATCGTTGTTGTCAAAAAACGAGGTTTCCAAAGCCAATAGTTTTTTGAACAAAGCACGTTTTAAATCGTGTGTGATTTTGGTTCCGACCCACGTGTTTAAGTAGGTTGCAGCGTAGTTTAAGCCGCCTTGAACGGAGGTGAAGGCAATAATTAAGAACGGTATGTAGGCCGGAGATTGTGCGGATTTATCCACCAAAACAATGTCCATATATGGTTTGAGCGACAGAGCAACTACCGAATCCAAGGCACCAATCGGAATACTTATCAAAACAGCTAGAATGGCCCGAAACAAATAGGGTTTGACGAACGGCCACATGACTTTGTAATGCTCATGGAAGCTCATTTTTAGTTCAACAGGTTCGTGTTTGGTCATTATTTGTGCCTTATGATAAGATATTCAGAAATTTTAAAATGTACCAGACGGCGGCAATTTGTAAGAAAAGCATCAGCCAAAACATAGATTGAAAGCTCTTTTTTTTGGTTTTATGATGAAAAAGACGCTGTGCAATAAAGGCTCCCGGCCAACCGCCAAGCAGTTCTAATGTGTGAAGCTGAATTTCGGGAACACGCCACTTCCCTTTAATGGCAGCGCGTTTATCAACCCCGTAAGCCACAATCGTGACAAAATTGATGGCTACAAGGTGAAACACCAAAAACAACAAAAAAGTTTTGTAAACAAAAGGGGTTACCTTGAAACAATATGTTTCAACATAATACGCCGCGGCCACAATCAATCCGAAGTATATTATGAAAAACGGATTTCTTTGCAGCGGGCGGATGAGAATGAGCATTGCCGCCAGTATGGATGTAAAAGTGATAACCATATTTATTTCCTACCGCGCAAATCTATAATAATTTTTTGAAAAAGGCAAACAGATAATTACATTATATAAAGTAAAAATAAAAATTGCATTTTGCGGCAGAGTTAACTAATATACAAAGCATAAATAATTTAAGGAGACAGATTATGAAAAAAATTATCACGCTGCTTATGGTCGCAGGTTTGACGGCTTGCGCTTCCCAAAATACACCGGAATATCAATATGAACGTTATGACTGCGGTCAGCCGGTTGTTTATGAAACCAGACAAATACGCGTTCAGGAGGCGCCGGCGCCTCAAATGTATGAGGCATATAATCCGTGTCGTTGTGCCTATCGTCCGGATCCTTGCCGTCCGATTTTGCGTCCGCGGGTAAAAGAAACGGTGTTTGAAAAACCGCGTCGTCGTTGTCCGCCGGATAATCAAATGCTTAATTGCGGCTGCGGATATTGCCAGACTTTTAAACAACCGGTTGTGTATCGGCAAGTTAATGAAGTTTCGGCACCGGCAGTTGTAGAAAATGTTCAGTACCGGCGTGAAAATTACGTGCCGGCAAATTACGTTCCGGCATCGGAAATTATTCCCAATCAGAGAGATGCATATTTGTTGGCTTCCGGTCGGGTTTTGAATAATTTTTTGAAAGACACGGCTAATATATACAGTAAAAATCCGAATGTCAGATTGTATGTGAAAACAGCTCGTGCCGGTAGCGAAGATTTGCCCGGTGGAATTAACGAGGGGCCAGACAGCATGAGGGAGCAAATTGCTTCGTCTTATACTTTTGCCGTCAGCGACACACTTGCTGATGCCGATTATTATCTGGAAACAGAAATTGATTGGCTTGATACGCCTTCCAAAACGGTTCCGGCCATTCAATATAAAGTTTCGCTTTATGATAATGAAAATAACAAAATAGACGAATGGGTTGAAGTTGTTAAAAAAGCGGATAATTCCGATAATTGGCTGTAAATATGTGTTGGGGACGGATATTATCGTTTGCCCTGCCGGCTTTCGCTATGTTGATGCCGACCGCCGGCGTTGGGGCGCAATCGGTTGAAGTGTATGGCAACGCCTGTGAAAAAGTGGTGCAGGATGAAAGTAAGTCCAGCACCCGCGTCCGCGCCTCTGATAAGGCCGTGTTTTTAGGGGTTAAAAAATTAGACGCGTTGGCCAAGGCTAAACAGGTCTTAAATGAACACGATATAAATGTGTTGGTTTATCGGTTGGTGGATGAGTATGTGACAGATTTATCGGTTAAAACCATCAAAGATGAAGAAGAAAAAATCTGTGTGGAAATAAGAGGAAAGCTTGATTTACAAGCTATATCAGAGGTTGAGGAAGAGTTTATTAAGGATGACGCCCCGCTTAAAGAAGCACCGCCGGAAGCCGTGGCCGAAATTGCCGACGAAATTAAAGCGGAAGTAATCTTAAAGCCGGAAGATCCCGAAAGTTTGGCACTTTTGCATATTGCAACGCTGGAGTATTATAACGGGGCAAAGTCAGTCAAATATACCGAACCCTTAAAAAAACAATTTTCCGATAATCCGTATTTTTATTTAACCGATGATGCCGAGATTGCCGATTATGTTGTTCGTCCTAAAGTTTTGAAAGCCAAAGTTGATAAGTTGGATGCCGGACATAAACGTTTGCAGATGGTTGTGACACTGGAAATTTCCGGTTTGGAAGAAGATGTCGTCAATGAATATCAAAACCGGTTTGTTTTGTTTGGTGCCGAGGAAGACGAGCAGGAGACGGCTGCCCGTTTGTTGAAAAAACTGCTTGAAAATGCCGGCGATGGCGCTTTGCGCAAGCTGGAACATCATGAACAGAAACTCTTGGAGCAAGACGAACTCGGTCGTACGTTGGATGAACAGCAGACCTATAAGCCGAATTTGTCTTTTTAAGTTATGTTATCTTTCCAGCATAAACGTGACGGGTCCGTCGTTTAGAAGTTCAACCTGCATATCCGCTTGAAAAATTCCGTTTTTGACTGTTATCTCCTGTTCTCTTAATTTATCAGAAAAATATAAGTATAGCTTGTTTGCTTCTTCCGGTGCGGCGGCAGTTTCAAATCCGGGGCGATTGCCGCGGCTGACATCGCCAGTCAATGTGAATTGAGAAACCACCAAAATTTCACCGTTGGTATCTTTAACAGATAAGTTCATTTTGTGAAAATTATCTTCAAAAATACGCAGATTTGCGGCTTTGTGCGCCAGATAATCCGCTTGTATTTGAGTGTCGTTTTTTTCTATACCCAAAAATATCAGTAATCCTTTGCCGATTTTGGCAACCAAACGGTTGTCGGTGGTGACGGAAGCATATTTTACTCTTTGCAACAAAGCTTTCATGACGATTTCCTTTTTAATTTCAGAAAAACAAATAAGACAGATATATGGCCGCACCGATGCCGGCCACATCGGCCAACAATGCGCAAGGAAGTGCCGAACGGGTTTTGAGGATTTTTACCGAACCAAAATAAACCGCTAAAACGTAAAAGGTGGTTTCGGTTGAGCCTTGAATGACCGAAGCGGTAAAACCTTCAAAACTATCGCCTCCATAGGTTTTCAAGGTTTCAATCATCATCGCTCGCGCGCCACTGCCCGAAAGCGGTTTCATTAAGGCAGTCGGCAGCGCCGGTACAAAAGCCGTGTCCGCATTAAAGAACAGCAATGCTTTTTCCACGCCGGCAATAAATAAATCCATGACTCCCGATGCACGTAAAACGGCGATAGCGGTTAACATGGCTACCAAATAAGGAATGATTTTGACGGCAATATCAAAGCCTTCTTTGGCACCGTTGATGAATGTTTCGTAAACGTTCAGACGCTTTACGGCGCCGGCGGTGATGAATATAAAAATAATGAAAAGTAAAATAAAGTTGCCAGCCGCTGTGGAGTATTTGAGTCTAACAACATCGGGAAGGGAGGCAAAGTACCAAGCTAATCCGCCGATGAGCAAGGCGAAACCTCCTAAATATGCTAAAACAGTTTTGTTAAAGATATTGAGTTTTTGCGCCCAAGCCACGGATAAAAAACCGGCCAGCGTTGAGGCGGATGTGGCCAGTAAAATCGGAATGAATACAGCACAAGGGTCTGTAGAACCAAGCTCGGCACGATACATTAAAATATTGATGGGGATAATGGTTATGGCCGAGGCGTTAATAACCATAAACATGATTTGCGCGTTGGAAGCGGTGTCTTTTTGGGGATTTAATTCTTGCAGCTGTTCCATGGCTTTTAATCCCATCGGCGTGGCTGCATTGTCAAGTCCCAGCATATTGGCGGCCATATTCATGACAATAGAACCAACAGATGGATGTCCGGCAGGAATTTCGGGCATGATTTTGCGAAAGAGAGGCGTCAAGGCTTTGGCTAAAAGAGTGGTTAGTCCGGCACATTCGGCGATTTTTAAAAGACCAAGCCATAAACAAAGCATGCCGGTTAAGTTAATGCAAATTGTGAATGCGTTTTTAGCGGCGGTAAAAAGCGCGTTAACCATAATGGTCCATATTTCGGCGTTTCCGAGAGCAAAAGCTTGATAGCCTGCCGTTAAAAATGATATTATGAAAAATGAAATCCAGATTATATTAAGCATTGTTCTTTCCGTTAAAGACAATAAAAGATTATTATAAAAAAATGAAAATAATTTTAATATTTTTTTTAAGAAACTTTGTTTATATTTTTTCATAAAGATATTCAACAAAAGGAGGCCAGTGTGGAAAAATGGATTGCGATTGTTGCTGCCGTTGTTGTCATGGGCGGTTTTTATGTGTTATATGTTTCTTTGGTTAAAAAGAAAAATAAAGTTAAAGAAGCGGCATCGGGGATAGACGTGCAGCTTAAAAAACGTTATGACCTCATTCCAAATTTGTTACAAATGGCAGCAAAATTTATGGAACATGAAAAAGGATTGATGACTGAAATTGTGCGTTTGCGTACGGAAGCCATAAAAAAAGATTTTGGCGGCAATCCACAAGAGGCTATTGATTTGGCCAATCAAATTGATGCACGTTTGCATGATTTTTGGCTTTCGGTGGAAAATTATCCGGATTTAAAATCCAATCAGACCATGATGCAAGCTATGCAAACTTTCAGCGAGGCAGAAGAACATATCGCCGCGGCGCGGCGTTTTTATAATGCCAGCGTCAATGATTTGAAAAATGCGGTGGAAATTTTTCCGGGGAATGTGGTCGCCGCAATGGTCGGCATTAGAGCCGATATGCCTTTTTTTGAGGCGGAAAAACAGGAAAAACAACGTATTAATGCAGATGAGTTTTTTAAATGAATACAGCAGATTTTGAATATGATGAACGTGAAGAATATACCAATCTGAAAAATCGTTTTGATCAATTTTATCAAATGAAAATTTTTCCTTTTTTGCAAGAAAAGGAAGAAATACGTATTAAATATGTGCATCGTTTTTGGTCTTTATTGTTCTTATCCTTGTTTATTTTGCCGATGATTATGGTGGCAATTTATGTGATTAATTTGCAACTGGAAAAAAACATTGATATTAGTGTTATGTATATATTTATCGCGCTTGCCATTTATGTTATGCGCGGGCCGTTTGTAAAATATAAACGTCATGTCAAAAGCGATGTAATGGGTGTTATTGTACGTTTTTTCGTGGGCTTTTCTTATCGTCCAGGAACGGGGCTTAACCAAGGATTGATAAAGCAAAGTCAAATTTTTCCGGAGTATACGACAGCCGAGGCCGATGACTGTTTTATCGGAACGTATAATGATGTCAATCTGATGGTTTGCGAAGAAACGTTGAAAAAGGAGTTTCGTTCGGCCAAGGGAAAAAGACAAATGCAAACCGTTTTTAGAGGTATTGCCATGGAAATGGGGATGCGTAAACCGTTTAAAGGACAGACGATAGTTGTTAAAGATGCCGGAATTCTCAACAAATTTAAAAGTTTTGACGGGTTGGAAAGAGTAAAATTGGAAGATGTTGTATTTGAAAAGCATTTTGAGGTTTATTCTTCCGATCAGATTGAGGCACGGTATTTATTAACGCCGGCTTTTATGGAACGGGTTTTGAAGTTAAAAAAGATATATAAAGGTAAAAAAATCGCCATCAGCTTTTATGCCAACAAAATCTTGTTGGCGATTGATACGCGTGAAAATATGTTTGAACCTTGTTCGTTTTTTGGGACTAATCTCAACAAGAAAAAAGTGGATAAAGTCTTTGAGCAGTTTTGGACAATTTTTTCGGTTATCCGTATTTTAAAGCTCAACAGTAATACCGGTATGTAATAAAAAAACGGCCCAACGGCCGTTTTTTTTAGTTTTGTTTATTCTTTAACAGATGATATTGCGCCAGCATAATAACAACGAGATAAGGTAAAAACATTTCACTGCTTTCTTCCAACAAAGACCAAATTTCAATTTGTCCGCGCGGCAACAGAATATTATTATGTGCATCGCGCCAATTTCCGGGAAAACGGTCGGCAAATTTGGCGAACACTAACGTACAGCAGAAAACGGCGGTAGACCATGTCACGGTATTAAGCTTGAAGAAAGATAAAACAAGATATTTGGCGTATTTTACCGCTAAATAAATTACGGCACCGAAGATTACGATTAACAATAAACCAAAAACGATTTTTTCACCCCATGGATTATCGGGATTTAAGAAGAAACGTGATTTAAAAGGTGTGCTGTCCGTGCGGGATAAATGGTGTTGAATACCGGCTTCACGCAAAAAAGCGCACATGGCTAAAAACAGATAAATTCCCCAAGAGGTGATTTTGTCGGTATAATCTTTGGCAAAGTACATTAAAGCGGTCAACATGGAAATGTAACCAATGTTGGTGATGATTTCAATGATTTGTCCGTCTTCGGTGATTTTGAATTTTTGTTCCGGAAAATAAACCAATACCACAGCCAGCATCATCCCCCAACAAAGAACAAAACAAATCGGGGTGAAAAAGGGAGATAAAAATATTTTTTTCATGTGTTATTCCTTAAAAAATTATCTGTAAAATATAGCCGACTATATCTTTAATGTTTTAGAAAATAAACATTTTTTTTTGTTAAAGTGCATAACCTTTATTTTTCAATAATAGCAATTTTTGTGTTGTTTTCACTTAAAGTTCTGATGGGTAAAACTTTGGATTTAGACGGATTGAAACTTCTGTTAACAAGCATAATTCTTTTCGTGTTCATTAACATTTGAAGGAGAAAAGCAATGACACAAGGTGTTCGTTATCCGACTTTGGCATTTCAAACCGGCGGTGTAGGGCAGGCAAACGACGGCATTCCGCCGCAACCGTTTGAGACGTTTTGTTATGATTCGGCTTTGATGCAGGCAAAAATTGAAAATTTCAATGTGGTTCCCTACACCTCGGTTTTGCCCAAAGAGCTGTATGGCAACATTGTCCCGATTGATAAAGTTGTCAATCAATTTAAGCACGGTGCCGTATTGGAGGTGATTATGGCGGGGAACGGCGCTAACCGTGATGAGCACAAAGCCATTGCCACCGGTGTCGGCATTTGTTGGGGCAAAGATAAAAACGGCGAACTCATCGGCGGCTGGGCAGCGGAATATGTTGAGTTTTTTGATACGCATATTGATGATGAAATCGCTGAAGGCCATGCGCGGATGTGGTTAAACAAGTCCTTGAATCATGAGTTGGAAATCCGCGGCGTGGAAAAACACAGCGAGTTTCAGATGTTCTACAATTATCTTAATATTACCCAGCAGTTTGGCTACAGCCTGACATGTTTGGGCTTTTTAAACTTTGAATATGCCGAGCCGGCAAAAGTCGGATAATTATAAAACGGAGCAAAAAAATGGCGAAAAATAAAAATGTAAATTCGCCTGCACCGGCGGCGGCTGCAAAGCCGTCTGCCGGTTTGGGCGTGGCGGCGCTGGCAGCGATTGTTGTTAGTTCCATGGTGGGCGGTGGCATATACAGCTTACCGCAGAATATGGCAGCCGGCGCATCGGCGGGTGCTGTTTTATTGGCATGGCTGATTACCGGAATCGGGGTATATTTTATTGCCAACACTTTCCGGATTTTATCCGAAGTGCGGCCGGATTTGACCGCGGGCGTTTATATGTACAGCCGCGAAGGTTTCGGCTCATATGCCGGTTTTTGTATCGGTTGGTCGTATTGGTTGTGTCAGATTTGCGGCAATGTCGGTTATGCCGTTATCACAATGGATGCACTCAATTATTTTTTCCCGCCGTATTTTGTCGGCGGCAACAATTTGCTTTCCGTCGTGCTTGGCTCGTTGCTGATTTGGGGCTTTAATTTTTTGGTCTTGCGCGGCATTAAACAAGCCACGATTATCAACTTTATCGGCACGGTCGGCAAAATCGTCCCACTTTTATTGTTTATCGTGATTTTATTGTTTGTCTTTAAAAGCAACCAATTCAGTTTTGATTTTTGGGGCGAAAATTTAGCGACAAAAACCAAACTCGGTAGTTTGTCGGCGCAAATCAAAAGCACAATGCTGGTAACATTGTGGGCTTTTATCGGCATTGAAGGCGCGGTGGTAATGTCTAAACACGCCAAATCGCCGCAGGATGTCGGAAAAGCAACGTTGTTGGGCTTTTTGGGTTGCTTGGTCATTTATATTCTGCTCTCGCTGCTGCCATTTGGCTACATGAGCCAAAGCGAACTGGAAGCGGTGGCTAATCCGTCCACGGCGGGAATTTTGGAAAAAATCGTCGGGCGCTGGGGTGCTTGGCTGATGAACATCGGTTTGCTTATTTCGGTTTTAACCAGCTGGCTGGCGTGGACGATGGTAACGGCGCAGGTTCCGCAGGCGGCCGCCGAAAACGGAACCTTTCCCAAGGAGTTTGCCAAGGAAAACGCGGAAGGCTCGCCTTCGTTTTCGTTATGGGCAACCAGTGCGTTAATGCAGGTGTTTATGCTGCTTGTTTATTTTTCCAATAATGCGTGGAATACTATGTTGAGCATCACCGGTGTAATGGTGTTGCCGGCTTATCTGATGAGTTGCGCGTATCTTTGGAAAATCTGTGAAGACCATGAATACCCGCAAAAAGCGTATATCCGTCGTTCATCAGCTTTGATATCGGGTTTAATCGGCTCGGTATATGCTTTATGGCTGATTTATGCCGCCGGATTGCAGTATCTGTTGATGGCGGTGGTGTTTGTGGCTTTGGGTATACCGGTTTATGTTTGGGCAAGACGGCAAAACGCACCGGAAGAAAAAGCCTTTACGCATAAGGAACTGTGCTTGGCAGGCATTTTAGTCGCGATTGCACTGTTTGCGGTTTATGCCATGGCAAGCGGAATTGTAAAGTTGTAGACAAAAGCGTTGACAAATTAATAATAATGCGTTATTTATAATAGTACTAAAATAGTACTAAAAATATATATTATGGGAAATTTGTTATCTTTAGTCCGGTCTGATGACTGGATGGGTTTTCGGGAGTACCTGAAGACCACGAGGGTTAACGAGGTTAATCCGAAAGAAGAGGTTCGTTTTTTGAAAATCGGACCGAAAAACTGGAAAGAAGCTTTCTTAAGAGACCGATGGCCGTCTAGTCCGGCAGAGAAATTCTTAATGAAAGCTGGGTCTCAAAAGCTCTTGGAGCTGACGTATACCTATTGGGGTTTTTCAGAAGAAAACCTGATATGGGCGTTTAAAGAAGCATCGTTCTTTATTTGCAGACGTGTGCTTGCCTGCTTAAAAGAACAGCCCGCCGAAAGTGTGGAACTTGCCATGCTGTGGCGTAAAGACACAGAAATTCTCAAGCTTTGGCTTGAAAAATTCGGCGAGTTGAGCGAAACGGCGGAAAAAATGCTGGAGGCTTGTGATTTTCAGACCATGAAAAGCGCCTATGTTGATTGTATGATTAAGGCGCAGTAAGAAATTTAAAAAAGGATTCTTCATGATGGAGAATCCTTTTTTTGTAAAAAATGTTCTTATTAAAGTTACATATCTAAAGCTTTGCGGTAGGTTTCCAACAAAAACTCTTGTTCGTCGCGGTCAGCGGCATCCATTTTGCGCAGTTTTAAGATGGCGCGCATGATTTTGACATCAAAGCCGGCGCTTTTGGCCTCGGCAAAAACCTCGCGAATATCGGTTGAAATTTCTTTTTTATCTTCTTCAAGTTTTTCAATGCGTTCAATCAGGGAACGCAATCTGTCAGTGGCAATTCCGCCTACTTCGGCCATTATTTTTCTCCTTATAAGTTAAAAAAATTGTTGTTTATGACGTTAACAAAATTGATTATATTTTACAAGTCATAATTTTTGTTATATATGGTATAACAAAGTAACAAATTTAAAGAGGGAAAATATGCCAGAGAATACACATACCAAAATATTGGCCACCGTCGGTCCGGCCACGGCGACGCGGGCAATGCTTGAAAAGCTTGTGGATGCCGGTGTGGATGCTTTTCGTTTTAATTTTTCACACGGGACGCATGAAGAGCATGCCGAGCGTTGTCAAGCTGTACGGGAAATTTCAGAATCGCGGGGGCGGCATATTGCAGTGATTGCCGATATGCAAGGTCCAAAATTGCGGGTTGGACATTTTGCCAACGGTAAAGTTTTGCTTAAAAAAGGCCAGACATTTGTGTTGGATATGGATGAAACGCCCGGAGATGAAACAAGAGTTAATTTGCCGCATAAAGAAATTTTTGCCGCAGTCAAGACGGGAGATGTTTTGCTTTTAAACGACGGAAATATTACTTTGGAAGTTGAAAGTTGCGATTCAAACCATGCGGTTACGAAGGTTTTGGTCGGAGGCACACTTTCCGACCACAAGGGCGTAAACCTGCCTAATATTACGTTGCCAATATCGGCTTTAACCGAAAAAGATCGTGATGATTTGGCTTTTGCGCTTGATTTGGGCGTGGATTGGATCAGTCTCTCGTTTGTGCAGAAAGCTGCCGATGTAAAAGAAGCGCGCGAGTTGGTCAATGGTCGGGCCTTGATTATTTCCAAGCTTGAAAAACCAAGTGCTATTGATGAGCTGGAAGACATTATCCGCCTTTCGGACGGTATTATGGTAGCGCGCGGCGATTTGGGCGTGGAATGTCCGATTCAAACAGTGCCGGTGCTACAAAAAAAGATTGTTTCTGCTTGCCGCAAATATGCCAAGCCGGTGATTGTGGCTACACAGATGTTGGAATCTATGATCGGAGCGCCGACTCCAACCAGAGCCGAAGTTTCAGATGTGGCAACGGCGGTATATGATGGCGCCGATACGGTTATGCTTTCAGCCGAAACGGCTGTGGGGCAATATCCGGCGGAAACGGTTAAAATGATGCATAACATTATAGAACAAGTGGAGCATGATCCGAATTTTTATAATTGCATTAAAGTTGCGCCGCATGGCTGTTGTGAAAGCGAATCGCAAGGAATTACTTATGCGGCGAGCGAATTGGCGCGGGTTTTGCCCAATGTCGCGGCGATTGTGACTTTTACGGCTTCGGGATTTACAACTTTTTCCATGGCTAAAGAACGGCCGAATTTGCCGATTTTGGCGATTACGCCGAGTGAAGCGGTGGCGCGGCAAATGGGAATCGTTTGGGGGGTGCGTAGCTTTATCAACAAAGATGTGTTTTTAAGCTTTGATTTGATAGAAGAAATCGCCATTCGTTATGTCACGCAGTGCGGGTTTGGAAAATCCGGCGATTATATTATATCAACCGCCGGTTTCCCATTAGGGCGACGTGGTATGACCAATATGTTGCATACCATTCGTATACCTTAAGCCGCCTGAAAGCTAAAGTATAAAAAACTTCCGACAGTGTATGTCGGAAGTTTTTTTGTATTCTGTTAAGGTATAAAGGAGACGTAAATTCGGCATTCGGTAGAGTTTTCAGAGCATTGATTGCAGAGGGTGTTAACATCTTCAATTGTAATTCTGTTTAGACACTTGCTGTCGGCGGTGCAATATTTATCGCCATAATAACGATTGTTCTTTTCTTGTGTGGTTTCGCCGCTGTCTTCATCGGTGTGACGGCGATCGGTTGTTACAAAATATATTTCATGGCTGTTGGCTTTGTATACGTTTAATAGATTGCGGCAGATTTCTTTGCGGTCGCCTCTGTAAGCAAAATTGTAGCCGATTCCGGCTGATGACGGGTAGGCATAAACCCAGATGGAGTTTCCGAATATATCGGTTAAATATTTTGAATTTGACGAACTTTGTTTGATGCCGTCGGGAAGTACATTGAGCTTTGTCAAAATTTCACCGTAAAATTCCGGTGTGTCATCGGTAGAGTTATTTTGAAAGCGTCCGATATATTGTAACACAGTGTTGAAAAGCAAATTCATCGCCTCGGCTTGCTTATTAAGTTTATATTTCATCATCGCTTTTGAATAGCCGGAAATGGCGCCAACACTTAAAACCCCAATAATTGCCAGTACCCCTAACAT
>CALXZI010000015.1 GCA_944393205.1 uncultured Alphaproteobacteria bacterium
AAAATCATCCGGATGCGGATGTTCAATCAAATGCCTCACATCTTCATCAATCGGAACGATTTGCGGCATATAGTGTCGGCAAAACGCCCATTTCGCCGCCGTCAAATTGCTTGTATCATATCCGATGGCGCTTAAAAGCTTTTCTTCATCCGTTTCTTTGACCTGTTGACAGTCGTGCAAATCATACCAAACGCCAACACCGTGCCGCGCCAGATACTGCCACGGCAAACATGCCCCCGGATCGGCCTTGCGGCTTGGGGCAATATCCGAATGCCCGAGAACGTTTTCTTTTTTGATATGATGTTTTTTCACCAAATGTTTGCACAAACGCAATAACGCAAAAATCTGCCTTTTATCGTACGCCTTCTGCCCTAATGAAAGATTGCAAACTTCAATGCCGATAGAATTATTATTTAAACCGGTTTTTCCTTGCCAAAAGCTTTTGCCGGCGTGCCACGCACGCTTGTCTTCATCAACCAAGCGGATAATCCGCCCGTTCAAATCAATGATATAATGCGCCGAAACTTCTGCCTGTTCATATGTTTCAATCGCTTTATCCGCCGCAAATGCGCTGCTGTGGATAATGATAGTATCAATCGGCGCCGTACGCTCGTCAAAAAAGGAAAGTTTGTATTCTCTCATTTTTCCCTCACAACATAATACAAGAACACTGTGTCGGATAATCAAACGGCGTCGTAATCAGCTCTTGATGTGTATTACGCCGAAAACTAAAATATCCGTTTGCTTCCGGATAGGTGTCAATTCTGGAATTAATAACGTTTTCAACGCCTAAACGCCGCAGTCTATCCTCAACAAATCCGCTCAAATCAAATTGGAAATGTGTTTCATCCCTACCGGAGCTAAAGAATTTTTTGCCATCAGGAGAACTTGAGCAGACTTCCACACGCATATCGTCCCCGACTTCAAAAGAATCATGCTGAATGCACGGACCGATGGCGGCGGCAATATTTTCAAGCCGTGCCCCTTTTTGTAACATCAGGTTAACGACATTTTCCACCACGCCCTTATACGCACCGCGCCAGCCGGCGTGCGCTGCCCCGATAACACCGTTTTGATAATCTGCCAACAATACCGGCGCACAATCGGCTGTTTTAAGGCAAAGCAAAACTCCCGACCTATCGGTAACCATACCATCGGCAAAAATCTTAAACTGCATTGGTTTATCAGCAAATACCACCGTATCCGAAACACCTTGCCGCATGGTAAACATATCAACATGTTTCAAGCCAAAACAACCGGCGGCAATATCAAGATTTTTTAAAACATTCTCACGCTTATCCTGACTACGTAAGCTACAGTTAAGCGACGCGTACATTCCTTCGGAAACACCGCCCTCACGCCCGAAAAAGCAATGTTTGTCAGCCGGCAGATTTGACGCGCGATAACTCATAAAAAACTCTCCCCGTACGGCATTTTGTTAAGCCCGAAATACGCCGCAATCGTCTGGGCAATATCGGCATAAGTGTTTCGTTGCCCGATATCTTCTGCTTTAACATTTAAACCGAACATCAAAACCGGAACTTGCTCGCGGGTATGATCGGTGCCTTTATACGTCGGGTCGCAACCATGATCGGCGGTAATAAACACCAAGTCATCCGGTTGTAAAATATCCGCCAGTTCCGGCAGGTGCTTATCAAAATATTCCAAACCTTGTGCATAGCCTTTCACATCGCGCCGATGCCCCCACATCATGTCAAAATCCACAAAATTGGTAAAGACGATTGAACGATCCGGCGCTGATTTGACCGCATCCAAAGTCACATTCCAAAGTTCTTCCAAGCCGCTGGCTTTTAAAACTTCGGTTATGCCGCAACCGGCGTAAATGTCATTGATTTTGCCGATAGCAATCACATTACCGCCGGCGTTTTTAAGCGCATCCAACACCGTCGGTGCCGGCGGCGTCACCGAATAATCATGACGGTTTTTGGTGCGTTTAAACTCGCCTTTTTTCTCACCTTCAAACGGGCGGGCGATAATCCGCGCGATATTATAAGGCTTTACCTCTTCAAAAGCAATTTGGCACAAATCATACAAACGCTGCAACCCGAAATATTTTTCATGAGCGGCAATCTGTAAAACACTGTCAGCCGAGGTATAAAAAATCGGCTTGCCGCTTTTAATATGTTCTTCGCCCAAGCGTTCAATAATCTCCGTTCCGGACGCCGCTTCGTTGCCCAAAATCCCCGAGACTTTGCCGCGCCGAACAATATTCTTAATTAAACTTTCCGGAAACGACGGATAGTCTTTTTTAAAATATCCCCATTCAAACAATACCGGTACGCCGGCCATTTCCCAGTGTCCGGAAGACGTGTCTTTACCATGGCTGATTTCGCGCATATGACCATATTTTGCTCCGATATTTATTTGCGCTTTGCCGATAATATTCGGTTTTGTGCCGCTGGCTTCAAACGCCGCCGTGCCAAGCCCCAACGCCGCCATATTGGGAACTTCAAGTCCGTTAACCGCCGCGGCGATATGTCCCAAAGTGTTTGCACCCTCATCGCCGAATTTGTCCGCATCCGGCGCGCCGCCGATGCCAAACGAATCAAGCATTAAAATAATCACGCGCTTCATTTCTTTTTTCTCCTTTATCATCAGTGTAAACAAAAAAATTTAAAAATGCCTTTAAATCTTTATAAACAAATTATTGTTATAAGCTCAAACATCTGAATATTATTTCATAAAAAAGGATATAAACAATGAACAAACACCCTCTGCTTGACGGTTTTAAGCTTGGGCTTGCACTACAGGTCGGCGGCATCGGCCCGATTTGCCTGTTGTTGTTTCAGATAGCCTCCATCGCCCCTTTAAGTGCGGCGCTTCAAGGTGTTTGGGGCGCCACGGCGGTAGATGCCCTATTTATGGCGGTTTCGGTAATGGGCATTATGCGCCTGATTAACAAGTTCCGCCGTTTTTCCGGCTTGTTCAGAACTGTGAGCGGCATTGTCATTGCGCTCATCGGCTTATCCTTTTGCCTGATGGCGACTTCTCACCATAGCAATATTGTACAAGATAGCTGGAATTTCAACAATGTCTTCCTGACCGTATTTTGCTTAAATCTTTTAAATCCGGTCGCCATTGTTTGCTACACCGGCATATTTACCGCCAAAGCCGTCAGCTCGGAATATCACCACCGTCAGCTAATAATGTTTGCTTTGGGCGTTTTGGCCGCCACGCCGTTGTTTTTATCATTTGTGACAATATTAGGACACTACGGCACTGCATTCTTTCCGCCCACACTGTTAAGCGCTCTGAATTTATTGGTCGGGCTTGCTTTGATATACATGGGTCTACAAAGCATCTGGCCAATCATGGATATCCGCCGCATTTTTCAACACGGTAAAAAAATGCGGCCGCGTAAACTGCCGCAACATTAAACCCGCCTCCAAAAAGCGCAACGATATATAAGAAATGTTACTTTTCTTCCAACTTGACCACTAAAAAACTAACTTAAGAAATATTCTCTTAAATAATTCGGCAAATCGGCAATATTAACTCTAGTCTGCTCCATGGTGTCGCGATTGCGTACCGTTACCGAAGCCGGCAATTGTTCTATGGTTTCAAAATCCACCGTTAAACACAAAGGCGTGCCGATTTCGTCATGCCGGCGGTAAGCCTTGCCGATATTGCCGGTGTTTTCTAATGCCACGCGGCCGATACCGAGTTTTAACAGATTGTTTTTGATTTCATGGCATTTTTGCATAATTTCTTCATTGTTTTTCTTCAACGGTATAACCGCCACTTTAATCGGCGCTAAATGCTTTTTGAGTTTTAAGACAATCCGACTGTTTCCCTCGCCCAAATCTTCTTCGGTATAGGCTTCTGTCATTACTGCCAACACGCCGCGGTCTATACCCATGGAAGGTTCAATTACAAACGGAACAACCCAACGGTTGTTATCTTCATCGCGGATGCACATTTTGGTGGTTGAATCCGGATTTTCATGGCAATGCGCCTCCAATTGAAACTCGTCTTGTCCTTTGGTATGGTTGCCCAAATCATAATCGCGGCGGTTGGCGATGCCTTCAAGCTCCTCCATGCCGTGCGGAAACTGATATTCTATATCATAACAAGCTTTGGCATAATGCGCCAAATCTTCTTTAGGCGTGGTGTAAATGTTCATATGTTCACGCACCAGACCTTGTTTTTCCCACCATTTAATCCGTTCTTCTTTCCAAAACTCGTGCCATTTTTCATCCTCCCCCGGCAGCACAAAATATTCAAGCTCGGCCTGTTCAAACTCGCGTACCCGAAAAATAAAATTGCGCGGCGTAATTTCGTTACGAAAAGACTTACCGATTTGCGCAATCCCGAACGGCAACTTGCGTGAAGTGGAATCAATCACGTTTTTGAATTGGGTAAAAATCGCTTGCGCGGTTTCAGGGCGCAGATAAGCCAAATTTTCATCGCTTTCCACCGGCCCGACTTGAGTTTTGAACATCAGGTTAAACGGCCGCGGCTCGGTCAAATCGGTTGAACCACAGTTCGGACATTTGCCGTCTTTTAAATGGTCGGCTCTGAAACGTCCTTTACATTTTTTGCAATCAACCATCGGATCGGAAAAAGTATCTTCATGGCCGGAATATTTTAACACTTTACGATTCGTTAAAATGGCCGCGTCCAATCCTTCCACGTCGTCGCGCTCATAGACCATTGCCCGCCACCATGCGGCTTTTAAGTTATTTTTCAGCTCTACGCCCAACGGCCCGTAATCGTACACGCCTTGCATACCGCCGTAAATATCGGCATTTTGAAAAATAAACCCGCGCCGTTTGCATAAAGACACCAGCTGATCCATTGTTGTCGCAACCATTTTATTCCAATCCTTTTTATAAAATTGATTAATTCTTAACTTATTTGTTTTATATTATGCTATTCCAAAAAGCAAGAGGAGATAACAAAAAATGAAAAAAACCAAAGTGGCGCTCGTTTATGACTTTGATGAAACGTTGAGCACAACCTATATGCAGGATTATGTCCTTATTCCCGAACTCGGTATGAAACCCGAAACTTTTTGGAAAAAAGCCAATCAATGGTCAGTAGACAATTGTGCCGATCAGGTCACCGGCAGTATGTATTACTTTACTAAAGTTGCCCGTGAGAAAAAAATCAAACTCGGACGTGACAACCTTTATTGTTGCGGCGCGCTGATTGAATATTTTGAAGGCGTCAAAACATGGTTTGACCGCATTAACGCATATGGCAAACATTTGGATTTAGACATTGAGCACTATATTGTATCTTCCGGTTATGAAGAAATTATTGAAGGTTGCAGCATCCGCAAACATTTTACCGACGTTTTCGGCTGTTCTTTTGCCTTTGATGAAGAAGGTTATCCGGTCTGGCCGGCTAGAGTGATTAATTACTCCACCAAAGTTCAATACTTGTCCAAAATCAACAAGGGGCTAAAAAAGACGGATGACAAACTGGTCAACGAATTTACACCTGATAACAAACGGCGCATTCCGTTTCGCCGCATCATTTATTTCGGCGACGGCTTGACTGATATTCCTTCTATGAAGATGGTCAAAGATCGCAACGGCAATGCTATTGCCGTATATAAGCCCAAAAGCAAGCACAGCAAAGATAAAGCTATCAACCTCTTGCGCGACGACCGCGTCAATTTTGCCCTGCCTGCAGATTATTCCGAAGGCAAAGATATAGACAACGTGGTTAAAACCATCTTAAACAAAATCGCTACCGAACGCGATTTGGAAGTCCTAAAACAGCGTGAAGAAAAGAAAAAACAAAAAGCTTAACTTATAAACGCCGCTTTTCATAAGCGGCGTTTTTCTCAAACATTAAAAAAAACAAAAACAAACAACTTATTAAAAAAGAATTTTGTTTTCTACCATAAGTCTCTTTATATCACAGTTAAATTCAGCAATATTTTTCAATATCTCCGCTCCTTCTTTATGAAGAATGATTTTCGTAATAATCTTAAGTTTTTGTTTTTCGTCCTGACAGCCGGTCAAGAACAGTATTATAAGATCATAACTCCAAAAATCATATTGAGCCAAAAAATCAAAATCACAAAGATAATATAAAACTTTTGGATTATATTTTGGCCGGTTGTCCATACAGAAAGCAAGAACATCTTGTTGAACCCTCTCGGATAAGATACATTTTTTCTCGGCATAAGCAACAAAGCTCAAGGCTTTATCCATGCCCTCCCTTTTAAGGTATTTCATAAAACACTGCCTCGTTTCATTTTCAGACATATCTACCAAACGTAAAAAATTCCGCCATAGATTAATGCTTTGCAATACTTTTCTTTTTGTATTGTCTTTACCATAAATTCTGTTCATGAGCCAATAAATTGCATCAGCATCAGAATAGACTTTATCAGCCGGTGTTTGCTGATATGTGTAGACTTCAAAATCCATTTGCAGAATTTTATCAACCAAACAATGATTCAAATAATATAATTCATACAATGTGGAAAAACGAACAGGTTCACCCCATTGAATAAGTTCCAGCGCTTGCTCCGGATATTTGTTTATAAAACATGCATGCCGGCTACCTGTGTCAAAATTTTTGTATATTTCCATAAAATTTAGATAATTAATAATTCAACATTACCATAATTTAATACTGCTTTTTTTATAAAAAAAATCGCGTATTGTCAATAAATCTTATATGTTTTTTAATTTCTGCCGCACGTCTTTGCGACATAAATTTTTTTATAAATTCCGCACATTTTAATTCATCTGAAAATATTAAAAAAAATATGCCTGAAACCAAGTTCAGACATATTTTTTTTAACCTAATTCAACCGGCCGAAAAACAACGCGGTCTTAAGTTTTAAAGACCCGCTCTGTTTAATCCATTGCCTACCGCTTTCACGATTTTGCCGATACAATGAAAGCAAATCTTCATCAGTTAAAGCCTTGATGCATTCTAAACGTTTGTAAGCAGCCGCACCGTCTTGAACAAAGAGATGTTTATAACCTCTGTCCACAAGTGCCTGATCCACGTTTGAATGATTAAGTGCAAACAAAGCCTCGGCGCCGCCGGTAAATTGCAAAATGTGATCCACCCATACCATAACACTGCCGTGTTTGCGAGCATCCCATACATAATCAGCTTCCAACTGGGAAAAATCTCCTTTAGCATAAAGAAAATCTTTCGGCAAAGCCCGTTTAATGGGTGCATAATGCGGATTATCGCCTATCGCCTCATAAACGGCTTCGGCGCCAAAATTTTGAACAAGGCTACCCCATCGCTGATTACTTAACGTACATTCCAAAAGTTCCGGTCTCAACCCCAAAGAAAGTTCTTTCTGCCATTCTTGATCTTGGCGTTTTTTTTCTTCTTCTTGCTTAAGACGAATCTTGGCCCTGTCTCGCTCTTCTTTTTTATTCTCGCGTTTGGCAAGCAAAGCAAGATATCGGCCGTATGCATCTTCACCATAATAAGCCAATAAAAATGCACGAGCCGAATTATCTACGACATAAGCCTCTTCCAAGACACGATCAAGAACTTCCTTTTGTTTGAGATAATACAAACTTTCCAGCAATGTACCGATAATAGGATAACCGTCTTGAACCATTTGTACGATTTGATCATACCGCCCCTTAAGGAGCATAACCTTAAACACTTCCCACATTTGTTCCTGTGAAAAGCTTTTTATTTGTTTTCTCATAATTTATAAAAAATTTAAATGTGTAATTGTTGTAAAACAACCGGACAATTTTGTCAAATATTTTTTAGTTCATATTTTTCTTAACCCACGGATATTTTCTGACAGCTTCTTCGTTCAATTCGGCGCATTTGGTCTCAATTCGTTTTTCAAGTTCATCCATGAAAGCTTTTTTATCAACGCCCTTTTCGGCTTTCATCGGTTCTAAAAATTCAAACACCGCGGTTCCGGGATAACGTAAGAATGAAGCCTTTCGCCAAAACAATCCCGTATTTAAGGCTACCGGAATAATATTAACATCCAAATTTTCTGCCACAAACAAAAACCCCGGTTTATAACCTTTTGTTGTTCCGGGCTTGCAACGTGTCCCTTCCGGAAAAATAATCACCGGCCGGTTATCATTAATTTTCTTTTTGACTTCTTTGAGCATATTTTTCATTGCCACCGCACCGCCTTTGCGATCAATCGGCACCATACCGTAAAAATGTTGCGACCAACCAAAAAACGGAATATAGGTCAATTCTTTTTTTAAAACATAAGAAGTTGTCGGTACCGCATGGGTAAAAGCATAGGTATCCAGTGCCGATTCGTGTTTACAAGCATAAAGTGCCGGACCTTTGGCAATATTTTCCGTTCCTCTAAATTCCACTTTAAGTCCGGCAAAAATTTTCACAAACCAAAAAGCCAAAGGCATCATCATTTTATCCCAGAAATACATCGTACACTTATGCGGCAACAGTGCCACAAACGGCGAAACAATACTACCGACAACAATAACCCCGAAAAAGAACACATTGGCAAACAATGAGCGAACATAAATCATATTCAATCCCTTTCTTTTAATTTCGCTACAAAATTTTTAACATACACAAACACAAACTTGTTATACTCACCGGCAATCAGATAAAAACTTCCCCAACGTTTCCACCATTTGTCCGACACATTTTGCGAATACACCGGACTGAAAACAATTTTAACATCCGGATTCATCGCTAAAATTTCTTGTTCACTGCGCGGCATGTGGTAATAAGACGTTACCAATCTGACCGAAATCGCGTTGTTACGCCTGATAACCTCGCTGACTTCTATAGCATTTTCAATCGTATTGGTTGCCTCTTGCCCCAAAATAACATTTTGCGGATAGCGGTTGATGGCAACATGATTCTCTTTTTCTAATTGTTCAAGCGTGATATTTTTCCCCACGCCGGAAATAATCAAGATATCGGCCAAGCCTTTATTGTAAAGACGCATAGCCTCAGCCAGCCGATTGCGGCCGCCGGTTAAGGCGACGATAACATCGGTTTCAGTCGTTTCATCAGATTGATAACTACGTATCAAACGATGAAAAATCAAAAATCCGCCCAACCATACAATCATGAGCGCCAAGGCCGATATAACGACTAGATATGTCATTCGTTTCATTTTAGAGAATCTTCCTTAAAGTTCGGATAACGGCCCAATAAGAGGTTAACATGGATAACACGGCCGCGCCGACAGGCAACAACACAATCCACACCCATCCGACCGCTGGCATGGCCGCAGCAGCCAAAACGCCGCCGTCCAAATACATTGCAGCATGATGCAACCACCCAAAAGCAGCCAAAGTCAAAAGCGTTCCGACGCCGCCGGAGAGCAATCCGATTCTAAAACCGCGGCGCGCATATTGCTTGGCGATATAATCATCTTTAGCGCCCATAATATGCAAAATTTCAATAATTTCCCGATGGATACCCAAGCTGGTACAAGCCGCGTAAAAAATTGAAAAAACGCTTGCCGTCAAAACCATAATCAAAACCGAGAGCGCCAGTTTTTGTATAACCGCCACCAAATCCAAAAGTCGGTGCAACCAAACATTATGATTATCTATGGAAGCATATGGCGCAAGCTCTTGCAACGCCGATGCCGCCTTATCATAATCAAAATTGCTTTCATCTTTCAACGTTACATCCAAAAGTTCCGGAACAGGCAAAGTTTCTACATCAATTTCACTGCCAAGCCAAGGGCTTATCAGGCGTTCTTTTTGTTTTTGGCTCATCAAAACAACTTTCTCCACCTGCGGATAATTTTCAAAAAAGGTAATTACCTTATTAAGGCGTAAACTCTTTTCTTGTTCGGTTAACGATTCGGCAGCAGGCATAATCTGCACGGTCAGACTGCCGGATATACCGTTTTGCCAGCTTTTCGTCATGGAGTTGATGACCATATAACCGGCCAAAGTAACAGAAAACAAAAACACCATAACCGCCGTCATAATTTCCAAAAACAAATTGGCACGCCCCTCTTCAAGCGGCAATTCGGAGTGGTATCGTCTTTTCCAATTATTGTTCATAAACCATCCTCCTCAAAGCCGGAAAAATCTTGAGCGATTTATCTTCAAGATGGATTCTCGGATAATTATAACGATTAATCAATTCCTGACTGTGTGTGGCAATCACCACCGTTGTTCCCAAACGATTGAGTTCCACAAACAATTTCATCAGTTTTTGGGCAATATCGTCATCAACATTGCCGGTTGGTTCGTCAGCCAACAAAATATCAGGTCGGTTAATCACCGCGCGGGCGATAGCAACGCGTTGTTTCTCACCACCTGAAAGCGCAGAGCAAATTTTGTTCATACTGCTTTCCAAGGCTACCCAACGCAATAATTCTCTGACACGTTTTTCAATTTCATTTTCCTTCATACCGCGCACCCGAAGCGGGATGGCAACGTTATCATAGGCTGATAAATGTTCCAACAGGCGGAAATCTTGAAAAACCACCCCGATGCGCCGGCGTAACAAGGCCATGGTATCGCGGCTTGCAAAACCGACATTGGTGCCAAAAACCGTTACCGTTCATTAACTGGGTTTTAAGGCAAGATACATCATACTCAAAAGTGATGTCTTGCCAGCTCCGCTTTTACCTGTCAAAAAATGAAAGGAACCTTTATCCAAGCTCAATTTAATATCACTTAACACCTCCGGATCCGAGCCATAGCGGATACTGACGTTTTGCATATCCACAACAGGATCGTTGCCGATGTTTTTGTTTGCGGGCATAAAACCTCCTTATAAAAAACTGTTGCCTGCATTATGATTTACACAATATAACAAATATGCATTTAATAAAATACTTTTTTTCTTGGATTCTATGCTTTTTTGTGCATAATATTAAGAGAATTTAAGCAAACTTTAGTTTTAAGCCAGAGGAAAAATGTTAATAAAATGTCCCAAATGCCATTCGGTATATGATGTTCCCGACACCCTCATTCCTGAAGAAGGACGTTCATTGCGTTGTGCCGAATGCGGTGAAATTTGGTCAGCGCACAAAAAAGATGCGCTCAAAAAAAAGAAATCATCATCAGGAGACATTCAAAAAATGTTTGAACGCGTCTCCAAAGAAACCGAAAATCTGTTTGATTCACCCGAAATCAAAACGGTTGAAAAAATCAGGGTCGTCAATGTCACGCGTTACAAACACACCATCAACATCATTTTGGTGCTGATTGTTATGGCTTGTCTTGCAGCCGCATTGTATTATATGCGTTATGACATTGTGCGTCTGGTTCCCGAAGCCGAAAAGCTGTATGACAAGATAGAAATTTCCAGCATACCCTATGGCAGCGGTCTTGAATTTAAAGACATTACAACCAAAGAATTTACCGAAGATAATATTGCCAAAATAGAAATCAGCGGTTCCATTATCAATACCGGTCAATACCAAACTAAAATTCCGCCGGTTAAAGTGGATATATATGATAAATCCGGCAATTTGCTTTTAAACACCACACACTATCTGCCGTTTCCGCGTTTGGAATCCGGTTATCGTTTATTGTTTAACATCGTTGTAACCAACCCAACGCCTTACGGAAAATCTATATATCTGACGTTTAAGGATAACTTATAATCAAAAAAGGAGAACAAAATGTTACGTGAAGATTTGCAAAATGCCTTAAAAGAGGCCATGAAAGAAAAAAATATGCTTGAAGTCAATGCCGTGCGCATGATTATTGCCGGCTTAAAAGAAAAAGATGTTGAAGCTCGTGGCAAAGGCAAAAAGCAAGCCGAAGATGCCGAGCTGTTATCCATGATGCAAACCATGATCAAACAAAGAAACGAGTCCATCAAACTTTATAACGACGGTCACCGTCCGGAACTAGCTGAAAAAGAACAGGCAGAAATCAAAATTATAGAACGCTTTTTACCCAAGCAGCTTTCGGTTGAAGAAACGACGGATGTCATTAAAAACATCATTGCCCAAACCGACGCCCAATCCATCAAAGACATGGGCAAAGTTATGGGTGCGCTGCGCGGTCAATATGCCGGTCAGATGGATTTTGGCAAAGCCTCTGAAATCATCAAACAGCTTTTGGGTTAAGAACCGTCATAAACCATGGAAGGCGATTTACAAAAATTCATTGAGGAATTGCGTAGCCGCGTTTCGGTGGCAGACGTTGTTGCCGAGCGTGTCAAGCTCACCCGCAAAGGGCGGGAATACATAGGTCTGTGCCCGTTTCACAATGAAAAAACACCTTCTTTTACCGTCAACGAAGCCAAAGGCTTTTACCACTGTTTCGGCTGCGGCGCGCATGGCGACATCATCAAATTTGAGATGGAAGCCAACAATCTGCCTTTTATGGACGCTCTGGAAAAACTTTCGCACAAAGCCGGCCTGCCAATGCCGAAATTTTCTCGCGAACATTCGGCCGAGCAGGAAAAACGCCAATCCCTATTTGAAATTATGGAACTTGCCGCCGCCTTTTATGAAAAGACTCTTTACTTGCGTGAAGGTGTCAAAGGTCTGGATTATTTTTATCGCCGCGGCTTGGACGACGAGCTGATAAAAAAGTTTCGTTTAGGTTACGCGCCTTCTGGCAATGCCTTAAAAGCTTATTTAAACAGCAAGGGCGTCAGCGAACACGATATGGTGGAACTTGGGCTTGTGGCTATTCCCGAAGACCGCACGCGTTCTCCGCACGACTTTTTCCGCGAACGGGTTATGATACCGATTCGCGACAAACAAAATCGGGTAATCGCTTTCGGCGGCCGCATCATGGGCGACGGCCAGCCCAAATACTTAAATTCGCCGGAAACACCGGTATTCAACAAACGCAAAATGCTCTACAATATCAATTTTGCTCGCGACAAAGGTTTCGCCGAACGCAATTTTATTATTTGCGAAGGCTACATGGATGTGATTGCGCTGGATAAATACGGGTTCGGCTATGCTGCGGCGCCGATGGGTACAGCTTTGACCGAAGACCAGATAATGGAAGCCTGGAAAATCGTCCCCGAGCCGATTTTGTGTTTTGACGGCGACAACGCCGGCATCAAAGCGGCTTTGCGTTCGGTTGACCGCGCTTTACCGATTTTACGAGCCGGCTATTCTCTTAAATTTATGTTTCTGCCTGATAAAATGGATCCGGATGAATTTTTAAAAGCCAAAGGCCGTGATGAGTTTTTAAAATTGATGCAGCAAACAACACCGCTCATGCAGTTGTTATGGGATAAAAACACTCGCAATGTGCCGGCGCAAACGCCTGAACAAAAAGCCTTGATAGAAAAAAACATCATGGAGGAAGTTTCAAAAATTCAAGACGAAAAAGTCCGAGGCTATTATGTTCAGGAAATGCAAAAGCGGATTTACGAAACCTATGGCCGCGGTTCACTACGTCCGCAACACGGCAAACAAACATTCAAAAAACCCGCGCGCATCGGTCCGCCCATCCGCGATGTTGATTTGCGCTTTATTTTAGCCGGCATTCTGCTGTTTCCCGATTTGATTAATGATTTTGAAGAAAGGCTTTTGACTTTTGACATTTCAAAATTCACGCTTTTCAACCTGTTGCATGCGGCAATTGACTCATTTCATGAAGATGAAAACATAAGTTCTGCAGCTTTGTTGGAAAAGCTAAAGAACAACGGTTATGATAAACAATTAAGCGGTTTGTGGGAAATCGGTATGTTAAAATCGCAAAAACCGTTTATTAATGACATCAAACGACAGATAAACACCCTGCTTGCTGCCGTTCAGGTCAAGCAGCTCAATCAGGATATTAATGAATATAGATTAAAACTGGATAAAAACACTGCCTCCGATGAGGATTATCAGCGCTACCTTGCTTTAACCGCTGAACGAAACCAACTTTTAGCCGAATATAATTTGGATTAAAAGCCATTCTGTCTTTTCTCTCACACCTCTGCCATCCCAAGGCTGTTACACCGCCGGCACATATTGGTGCGGCTGTTTAGAAGGGTCATTCTTTTTCAGATATGGCAAAACAAAGGATGAAGATTATGTTTACGGCAGCAAAGATTACAAAGACGGCACTTTTTGTCTGCGAAATATGACCATAAACGACATGATTGACCGTTGCCGCGTTTGTAAAAAGCGCAACTTTGCAATTTTTATTATAACCTATCAGAAAAATTTAACGTTCTGCAGGATTTTGTTTTATCGTTGAATGTGAGGGTTGAAAATCCGACATTTCCGCCGATTGCGGATTTTTAAGCTGCCGAACTTCTTGTAAGCGCTCCTGCATATTGCGCCGCATATCGGCATACCTATCTTCCGACTGCGCCATACTCCAAGCCCCTTCCCGCGCATTTAAAACCTCTGTCGGTGTCCGCATGGTCAATACGTTTTGCACTTCAGGCAATTGTCCGCAAATTGGTATTAAAGTCATACCGTTTTGTTCAACCGGTGCGGCACCGTCAATTTCCACAAAACCATCTCTTTTCCAACGATTTAAGAGCTCTTTTTTACAAATTCCGTAGACCTTGTCATAGCCTTTTTGTGCGGAAAATTCCATGCCTTTGCGCATAATTCTTTCCGAAATGTCGGATTTCCGGAAAGCCGGCAACACGCACATCCGCTCAAACTTTACAAACCCATTAAAATATCGGATGCGCATTTCCCCGACCGGTTGACCGCGATAAGTCGCCAACACATGACTAGAATGATGGTCATTGCCGTCAAACTCTTTTTCTTCGGGGATATGTTGTTCTTCTACAAAAACCTGACGCCGTACCGCCATGGCTTGGGCATACTCGTCATCACTGCATACAATTTTTATTTCAATATCATCACTCATAATATAGAATTATACCTTGACTCCCGACCTTTTAGTATATACTCATTTAATAAATTGGTATATATTTTAAGACACGCAATATACGGATTTTAAAAAATGTCAGTTAAACTAAAAACATCTATGTTTCGCGATTTGCTTTATTTACATGAAGTTATCATACACAAACAAATCAACGCTGCTGCCATCAAAAACGGCATTAAAGCACCAAATTTAAGCTGCATCATAAAAAATATGGAACACATAAGCGGAAAAAAACTTTTCATCCGGCAGCCAAACGGTTTGATACCGACCGATGCCGCCCTGAAATTAGATGAGCAAATTGCCCGTCTGGAAGCTTGTTTTGAAAAAACAAGCACGTTTTTTTCAGCAAATAATCATCAAGAAGATATCTTGCTTTATTTACCCCCAAACTTGCATTTCGGAATGCTTGAAAAATTCTCCCGTGAAAACGGTTGCCGCGTTTTTTTAACGGCTGAAACTCAAAAAGCCGATGTGATTGTCGGTTATGAACCAATAGAAAACTCACAAATGATTGTGGTTAAAAACACCATTGGCCGACAGATGACCCAAACCATTTGGGTGGCTTCCGTCAACCAGAAAAAGCCGCTACGTTTGGCAGAACATCTTATCACGGAATTGCATCATCTATTGTAATTTAATAAGGCAAATTTTGCGAAGCCTTGTCTATAAACCGAATAAGTGCTTTGACTTTGTCCACATCTTTGACCTCATCTCTGACCACAATCCAAAAACGATGACACAGATTTAGTTTAATTTTAGATAAATTAATGAGGTTTTCTTCTTTTAACGCCGTTCCTCTGGGTAGCAAACCAATGCCGATGCCATCTTTAATCAACTGCAGCAACATGGCTGATGAATTTGTTGTTGCCGCAACTTGTTTGGAAGCATTCATAAAATTTGCCCATACCGGCCATACCGAAACATAATTATCACGCGTGCATATCCGATGATTTTCCTGAATATCACGCAAGTTTTTCGGATAACCGAATTTAGTCAAATACTCTTTGGAAGCAAACAAAGAAAAATGCAAATCAAATTTATCAACAATCTTAAAGGTCTTATCCGTTGGTTCAGAATAAACAACAGCCATGTCAAACTGATCCGGCTGCGGCATTTCCAAAGAGCAAGCAATTTCAACGTTAACATTCGGATAATCGGCATAAAAATCAGATAAACAATCTGTCAAATATCCAATTCCCAAACCATCGCTGGTCCATAATCTGATGGCTCCGCTAACATGAAATGTTTGCAAATCCGGCCGCGAAGCTTTATTTATAACATTTTCCAGATCACACACCAGCGTATAAAAATCTCTACCGGCTTCCGTGAGTTTGATACCGTGCGGCAAACGCAACACCAGTTGTACACCGATTTCTTCTTCCAGTTGTTTAATTTGTACGGAAAAATTTGACTGTTTCATAGCGTTTTTCTCTGCCGCTTTAGAGATTGAACCATAGCGTACCGCCTCGCTAAAACATAACATCTGCCGTACTTTTAGGATAGCTTGTTTAACCTTTAGCCCCATTTTATATATCTCATATATGAAATTAGTTTCTTCTATTTTAAACAATTAACATATAGAATGTTATATGTCATAAAAATCCGTGACGCAATATTTAAATTCAAAAAGACATGGTAAACAAGGAGATAAAATAAAATGTCAGATAACAAAGAAAAAACGGATTGTTTAAAAGAAATCAACAAACAATTTTATGATCTGATTAAAAACTTAAGACAACGAAAATTTGCCCAAAGCTCACGACTGGCTTTTCGGGCATATGAAATCTTCATGAAAGAAGTTTTTCAAAAATCCGGCCACGGTCATCTCAATTAAAATACTTAAAAAGCAACATCATTTGGTCAAGCAAATAATCCAAACTTTTATCGTTTGCTCTTTTAATTTTTTCAATAAGAAACTGCTCACGTTCCAAACGTGAGCGGCTTTTATTATCATCTATTTGCAGATTGAGCATTTCATCTAATCCGACGTTAAAAATTTTGCAAATTTTAACCAACATAGATAAATCCGGCACTACCAATCCTCTTTCCAGATTAGATATCGTGCGCCAGCTGACTTCACATTTATCAGCTAAATCCTCTTGGGTGATATGCTGACTCTCACGCAATGATTTGACTTTAAGAGACAATGTTTTTTTCAAATTTTCTTTCATATTTTATAAATATCGTGAAACATAATGTTATTCCAGTAAAGATGTTTCATAAATACAGATTTGGTAACACTTTAATATCATCTCATCGGCAACAATAAATTTTTTATTCTTACGATTTGAAAAAACAAACAAAATCAGGAAAAGCATTATTTAAAAATATTGTTTCAGACGCACTGACACCTCGGTTTGGTCTTGCCCATAATTTTGTGTATAGGCAAAAACCGTTTCCAACGCCCGATTCCGTGAAAGATAATAATCGGCAGTCACGCGCCATTGAAGCACACTGCCAATTCTATCGGTTGCAAACACTTTTTTGACCTCAGCTTGCAGCGCCGCCTTATCAAAAGAGACCAAGGCGCCGACAGCCAATCCGACGCCTACCCATTGATTATTCGGCAAAAATCCGCCATACGCAGCCTCCACGCTACTCAATCCGTACAACCAAAGATAATCATTTAAAGCAAATGTTCCACCGCCGCCGACGTTGCCGTTTAACACATATCCCTCGTCTTCATTTTTTGGATTCATCTGCCGCGAAACATCAAGGCCGATGCGGTACGACACGGCCTGAAACACCGCATCAATCGGCGAAAAAGAAGAAAGTTGCAAAATATTTAATTTATCCAACACATATTTGTCGTGTTTATCATAATGCCGAAACGAAACATCCAGAAAATTAATTTCCGCTCCGGCCAAAAAACCATACCCCCTATCCGTCACCAAATGATACGCCGGCCGAAAACTTAATTGTTCAAAAAAATCGCCGTTTTGCACGCCGACGCCAAAGCTTGCCATCATAGAATCATGGCTCAAAACAGGATTCTGCCCTTCTTTTAACTCATCAAATTTTTGCCCTGCTGCGGCCTGATTGCGGGCTTTTAACAACCGAAAACTCTTTTGCCGATAGTCTTTGAGCGCCAAATCGCCGGCGACATACTGATATTGCACATATTGATAAGCCGTTTCCAAAACATCGGCTCTTTCAGCTTCAGGCAAACTCTGCATACTCGTCAAATCAAGTTTAATTGCATCCAAAAACGCGTCATATTGGCGTTTGTTCATTTGCTTTATCCGATAGCGGATTTTACGTTGCCGCGATGGCCGATAATTAACTGATTTGACCAGATCCTTACGGGCATTAACAGCTTTAATCGTATCAAGTGGAATGGTCTGCCCTCTAAAATCCGCCGCCAATTTTAACGTCGGCCGCACCGCATCAAACAACTCCATCAACATATAAGAGCAGTTCTGCGTGAAAAAATAATAAGGCGTGGTTGTTTGCCCCACCTCCCAAATATGCGCCACGAACAAATCAAGTTCTTCCGGCGTCAAATTAAGATTGTATTCCCAAATATCGCGGTTTTCTATGTTGTTATACGTATTGATGATATCATAATAAGGCTTAACTGTGTATCCCCCAGGGTAAAAGCCCGCCAAACCATATACGGCATACAAGAAACTGTTTTCATAACCTTGCGTCCATGCGCCGTAATTAATTCCGTGCGCCAACAATTGCGTTCCCTTACGTGCCGTATCCACCCGTAACAGCGTATGCCCGAACAAAGAAGAAGAATTGTTCATATATGCGTCGGTAAATAACAATGTCATGCCAGCCGGCTGCAAATCATCTTTAAATTGTTCAAATTCGGTGCAAGACGGAAACGGTGCCGAGGCCAGCCCGTACTTTTTTAAAAACATATAACGAGCCGGAAACAAACATTGTTTTTCCGTATCATTAGACTGAAACAACGCTATTGTTGCCTCAAGCTCTTTTGTCGGATTTTTTCTTCCTTCCGAACTGAGGTAAAAATTATCCGAACCAATGGTTCCAACATAACCGAACCAACCTTTTTGATAATGTCCGAGCGCCAACCATTCCGGCAAATCCGCCGGTAAAGGCTCGGCAGCATATGCGGCTGTGCACAGCAAAAACCATAAACCGACCGCCGGCAAAAACTTTTTCATCAACATCAGCCCCGATACAAAACAGACACGGCTGATAATTCAACCGTGTCTGTCTGATTTCATCACCTTAAAATTAAGCTTTCATAATCTGATAAAATTTCAAGGTCACATCAACGGCGTCAACATTTTCATTCGGGAACAACACGGCAAAATTTTGATATGTTTTTTCCGCAACCGTTTTTTCATCCATATTCATGATACCGGCCAACGTCGTCAGGGTTTCACCTTGTCCTGCGGCGGCATCCATGGCAAATTGTTCCAGATTGTTTTCCAAAAACGCCAACACCATTTTTTGCGTTCCGCCGGTCACACGGCCGTTCGGATCACAACCGGAAGTACCGAAAGTAATGCCGAAAGTCTGCGTACCGAAAGTTCCGTTGGTGGTCACTGCAGCAACCTGCGGCAAAATACCACTTTGTCCGCGCCATGCCATAGACCCTAAACCGCAACCGGTGCTGTCTATTGCTTGCACCGGCGCCGAGAGTACAAGCGTGGTGCCGAGCATTAAAGAAGCCACTAAAACTTTATTCATTTATTTTCTCCGTTTCATCAAAAGATTTCACGGTTTAAAAATATCAGACCTCTGCCTTTTGTATAGATAAATTAAAAGTTTTACACAAAAAAGAAAAAGCTTGATTTATTTTTTATTCGTACTATATTCATCTCCATAAACATAAAAACCGGCTGTGACGGGTAGCCCTGTCACAGTCAAATTTTTCAAACTTTTTTAAATATATCTGACTTTCTTGATAAAAAAGAAAGAAGAGTTTTTTTGGAGGATTTTAAAAAATGGATAAATTTCCTTTAACTAAAAAAGGTTATCTGCAACTTGAGCAGGAATTGAAAAATTTAAAAGGTGTAGACAGACCTAACATTATCGCCGCCATTGCCGAAGCCCGTTCGCATGGCGATTTGTCCGAAAACGCCGAATATTCCGCCGCCAAAGAAAAACAAAGCTTCATTGAAGGGCGCATTCAGGAACTTGAAGCTGTTGTCAGTCGTGCCCAAGTGATTGACCCGCAATCGGTTAAAGGTAACGTTATTCGTTTCGGCGCCACGGTTTTGGTGGTAGATGAAGACAACGACAAAGAAACCGAATATCAGATTGTTGGCGATTATGAAGCCGATATTGAAAAAAACTTAATTTCCGTCTCATCACCCTTGGCCAGAGCCTTAATCGGCAAAGAAGTCGGCGATGTTGCCGAATATATGGCTCCGGGCGGTAAAAAATCTTTTGAAATTTTGGAAATCAAATATATTTAATTGTTCTCACAAAAAAGCCGGAACCAAATTCCGGCTTTTTTATGGACAAACACTTTCATAACTTTTCACAAGAGGCGGATTTGTTCTGCCAAACGCGGTGCAAAAGCTGTCATAAAATCATCTTCAAAGTTTCCGCGCACTGTAAGCGGCAAAACAACCTTTTCCCCTTCATACTCAAACGGATGCAAAAAAAATGACGGTGCTTGCGCCGCAAAAGCAATCGTTTGCTCGCTTTCAACGTAAAAAACGCCAAAACTCGCCGTCTGCTTCTGACGCGGGACTTTTATTCCGCTTTCAAACAAATTCTCGTAACAAGCGGCGGCATAATCAGTTAAAAAAGCTTCGGCGTCTTCTTGCATTTCCTGCCATACAAGCACCGTCTCACCGCTTTCCCGCCGCAACTGGTACACCGACCATAACTTATTTTGCCTGAATTTCGGCCGTTCCGACATAATTTTACCCAACATATGAATCATAACCGGATAAAACAAAAGTTTTTGTTTTTGCACTTGTTCAACCAACCGGCTGACGTCAATTTTCATCACACATACACTTTTCAAGATTTAATCCTTTCTTTCATATGGCGGATATAACAAAACTGTGCTGTGGTCAAGATTTTTTAAGTGTTTTTCATCCTCAATATTGCAAATAAATTGTTGCAAATAACGAAAAAAGGGTTATAATATAAAGTATATGTGTGCGTGTTGTTTATTTGACACGTACCGGTCAGGGGATTATTTATAACGGAGCAGGATTATGAATAAAAAGAACGCATTATACAGTATATTAACTCTCTTGTTTGCCAATCCGGCATATGCGGCTTTGGACTGCAAAACTCAACCGACTTGTGCCGAGCTCGGCTATAGCTTGAAAGAGTTGAAAGGTTGTGAATCCTATCTGACCTGCCCGTTTGACAACACATATAAAAAATGTATCGGCACACCGTTTAAGTACGAATCTTGCGAAGATGCCGGCTATTGGAGTGATGATACAAACCGCAGTTGCGAGAGCAGTACAAAGCTGATTTACCTTACCAACGGCGAAACAGCCGAATGTTACGCCAGTTGTAGCTGTATATCCAATTATATTGA
This sequence comes from uncultured Alphaproteobacteria bacterium, assembly GCA_944393205.1. GTDB lineage: Bacteria > Pseudomonadota > Alphaproteobacteria > RF32 > CAG-239 > CAAFZY01. The sequence goes on from CALXZI010000015.1 coordinate 21,247, forward strand.
AAACGAAGAAGGCCAATGCGTCAGAGCCTATGAATCTTGTGAAGATGCGGGATATTACAGCAATGACACAAATCGTGATTGTAGTGAAACACCGCAAATTTATCTTACCAACGGTCAAAAGAAACAATGTTATGCTGCATGTAGTTGTTTAAATGGATACCTCCTCAGAGAGGGAGAATGTATCCGAGCTTATGAATCCTGCGAAGATGCCGGTTATTTCAGCGATGATGCCAACCGTAACTGCAGCAGCTCAACAACAATTTACCTTATCACAACCGGCCAACAAACATCTTGTTATACTGGATGCAGTTGCATCGTCGGTGAACCGGATGCTGATGGTAACTGCCCCAGTACTTATGAAACCTGTGAGGATGCAGGCTTACACACAATTGAGGATGGAATGGTTTGTTCCAGCACGGCAAACATTTACTTGACCGATGGCAGCTATGTAACATGTTGTTCCACCACTGATTTTGAATGTGATGATGGATATATGAAAATCTCCAATAAATGCTATAAATATACAAGCGAGTTAAGAGCTTGTGACCGTGATTTTCAAGATTGCGACCAAATGTGCTATGAAAATCTGGAATTTGCGCCTAACAATTGTGGCGAATGTCGTGATGAATATCAGCAATGTTTTAGGTCGGCTTGTAGTACTTTCTGCGGTGATAATTTTAGTAGTCCTGTAGACGTGTATGATTGTGTCAACCAGTGCAATGAGTACTCACTTTGGAAAGACTAAACATCATAACGGCAGCATCTCAATTGTTGCAGAACGCATCCTGCCTGCCGCCGCAATTGTTTGATGAAAATAACCGCTTGCACCCATTTGTTAAAGACCATTTGTTACTGATATACAAAACATTACAACAACGTTTTGTCAGTTTTTTTCCATGTGCTGAAATTCGCGACGCGGTTTTGGCGGGTAGTATGTGTAGTTATATATATAATGACAAGTCCGATCTTGACCTATTCATTTTTGCCGACAACATCATCCCTGACGATCCTCGTTTGACCCAACATTTAACGGTCTCTATTAACAAGTTTTTAGCCACTGTTTATTGGCGGCCGTTCGTATACGGTCATCCGGTTGATTTCGGATTGCTTTCCACCCAAAATGTCCGTTACAACAAACGCAACCATTATTCTTTGTTAACCGACAGTTGGAGTAACCAACCCGTACGGCAAAAATTCGCTTTCACTGCAGAAGAACTCGCGGATAAATACGAAACATATTATCAAAACGTAAAAAAATACATGGATGCTCTAGAAAAAGACGCCAAAGGCTTTTTAACACCTGAAAACTGTAATCGCGCACAAAATTATCTGCAAGGCATGATAAGCGAAGCGTTTGATTCTAAAGAGTATTTCAAAGAACATGAATATTGCGAGGCGTATAATCTTTGGCGTCTGTTCAAACATTCCGGCGCCTATACCGCTTTCCAAAATTATATTTCTAGATCTTTCCGCAACGCCGATCTCATTCGTCAACAAGAGGAAGCAAACCGCCATGAGTAACAAGATTGCCGTCAAAGATACCGCCGCCCGCCTCCTAACCCCAAATGACACATTAGACGTCAGAATTTTTGATCAGCATGGCAAAATGTATCCTGATTTAAGAAAAGCTTTGCTTGCCGAAGCCGAACTTGTGGCCAAACGCAGCCTTGCCGGCTTAAAAGGCATTAAGGTCAAAGACATTTATCTCAACGGCTCATCGGCCGGTTACTTTTATTATGATAAATCCGATTTAGATGTCCGGATTGAGGTTGTAAACGAAAATTGTTCCTTTATAACAAATGATGATGAACTTTTGGAGCAATTTTTAACCATCATAAAACAAAGTACTTTCCCCAATGTGCGTTTTCATGCCAACGGTCGGTTCGCTGACATTAAAATCAACACGCGGACATTTGAAATCATGGGACTTTATTCCATATTAAACGACCGCTGGGTCATTGAACCGCGTAAAGATATCACTGCCGATTTGAATATTGACGACATCATGGAAGAATATACCAAGCGCTTTTATAAAATCAAAAATTACATGCGTGATATGATAAGCAGCGGAAAAACCAAAACCATGGAAGGCATTGAAGAAATTGAAGCTTTTTATAAAAAATGCATCCGCGAAAACAACTTTTCGGCACGTGAATATATTATTTACAAACTCTTAAACTACCGCGGCATACACAAACAGCTTCAAGAACTGTTTAACGACAGTTTGAAAGATATTTTAAGCCTAACGGATTCTGCGCAACAAACCGGTATAAGCAATACCGACGCCAAACACCCCGAAGCTAAAAGTCCGAACATATCGCAAACCCTCGGCGCGGATGATATAACCTACACCTTGCCGCCTCTTTATGAAATAAAAATATAAACTTCTAAAATATGGCTACACTTTATTGTCTGTCATGCAAAATCATGCCTTTTACAAAAGCAAAGCCGCGCAATAATTCTTCAATCGGCATGGCTTTTTTTCCCTGTCGCTGAATTTGCCTAACACTCAACGCCTTCTCTCCACAAGCGATAAGCAACTTACCATCGGCCTCCAAAATTTCCCCTGCTCTACCCCGTGTATCAACAATATCGGCTGATAAAACCTTAAAACGTTCGCCTTGATATTCAAAAAACATTGCCGGAAACGGATTAAATGCTCTAATTTTTCGCTCCAACACTTGCGCCGACCGTGCAAAATCCAAACGACATTCGCTTTTTTCTAACTTTGCAGCATAAGTGACCGTTTTTTCATCTTGCGCTTCAGGAGTAATATTTGGCAAGTCGCTCAAAACTTCAAGCATTAAATCCGCCCCTAATATAGCCAAACGGTCATGTAAAACACCGCCGGTTGTTTCTGCCGTAATCGGCACTGCCGCTTTGGCATACATAGCGCCGGCGTCAAGTTCTTCAGCAATCTGCATAATTGTCACCCCGCTTTCTTTATCGCCAAATTCAATACTGCGTTGTATCGGCGCCGCACCGCGCCAACGAGGCAACAATGAGGCATGTACATTTAAACATCCCAGCTTGGGAGACTCTATCACTGTTTTTGGCAAAATCAGCCCATAAGCAGCCACCACGGCAACATCGGCTTGCAAGGCTTTAAATTTTTCCTGTTCTTCTTCATTACGGAAAGTTTTTGGGACACGCACTTCAATACCATTTTTTTCCGCGACCAAATGCACCGGCGTTTTTGTTATCTTATTTCCTCGTCCGGCTTCTTTAGGAGCACGTGTATAAACACAAATAACATCATGCACGTTAATAAGCTTTTCCAAAACCGGAACCGCAAAATCCGGCGTACCCATAAACACAACTTTCATATCATGTTCCTTAAAGTTAAAAAAGCCGCCTTACGGCGGCTCCAAATTTTAATATTCAAAGCCCAACAGCTTATATTTTATGCGAATGTCATAGTCTTTGGCATAACTTGACAACATTGCCTCGGCCAGATCCGCAGTCAAAGATTGATAAGCCTTTTGCTTAATCAGAATTTGTTCGGATTCGCTTAAAGGCGCTGAATTTTTATAATCTTCATCAGCCACAGCGACAACATAATCATCCCCTTGTTGTATCTGCTTTGGCGTATTTAATGGTTCGGTAAACATCTCGCGAATATCGGCATAACCGATATTGGCAAACGTTTCATTGCGTGTAATCGGCTGTGAGCGATACATCGCCAAACCGTAACGCTTGGCTGTAGCACCCATTTCATCACCGTTTTCCAAATCATACATCAAATTATTGAGCATTTCTTGAGCAATCGCCGCTTTTTCATTAATGGTCCACAATGTTTCAATTTCACCGCGAACATCATCAACGGTTTTTGGATGGGAATCAACGATTTTATCAACCCGAACCACGGCCAAGCCGTCGTCTGTTTCTAACACTTGGCTAATTTCACCGGTATTATACGAAAAAACCGTATTAATAAAGTCCGGATTATGCACCAGTGTTGCAGCCTCGGCCTGAACTTCACGCACATTGCCATTATCCGCCATTCCTTTAATTTGCATCAGATTCGCATTAAACGATTCGGCCAAAGCCTCCAATGAACTTCCGGCGCCCAAACTGTCTTCCATTCGGGTCAAAATCTCATAACTTTCATCATACAAACGTTCATTTTTCAAGTTTTCTTTGATTTCCGCCACAACTTTATCATAAGATTGTTTGGAGCCGGCTTTAATATCAGCGACTTCCAAAATCTGCCACATATCTCCGACCTGCACCGGTTTGGTATAACCGCCTTTAGGCAGTGAAAACGCTTCCGCAGCCAGTTCATAGACCAACTCGTCTTCCGCAACATAGCCTAAATCCGTATCTTCTTTGGATTGGTCGGCAATTTCATCGGCAATCTGATAAAAATCCGCACCATTTTGCAAAGCAAAAAATGCCTTATTAGCCGTCTGTTCATCCGTAAACATCATCTGCAACACCTGCCGTGTTTCCGGTGTTTCGTATTCACTTTTATGTTCGTCATAATATGCCTTGATATCAGCATCATCTATTACCATTTTATCGGCGATATCTTTCAAAGACAAAACCAACACCGTAGCATCGCGGCGCTCCGGCTCAATAAAGTTGGGTGCAAAATCTTCATAATACTGCGCAACTTCTTCCTCGCTGATTTTGCGGTCTACCTGAACATCATCCGGTCGTATAATAACATATTTAAAAGTGCGGCGCTTATTATCAACCATAGCTTCTGCCTGACGCAAAACCTCCGGTACATTCACACCCTGAACCGGCAAATCAACCAACAGCCGCCGTGTCATATCGCGTTTGATATCGGCGACAAGTTCTTCTTCCGTTGTTTCACCGCGTGATAATACCTGACGAAAAACATCGCGGTTAAAATTGCCGGAAGCATCTTTAAAAGCCGGATCATTAAAGATAATACTTTGAATCAAAGCCGGTCGGAAAGAAACATGATATTTAGTCTCGGTCCGATCCAAAACAGCATCTTTTACCAACTGCTGTGTTTGTGCCTGAATAAGGGCTTGACGCATTTCATCAGTCAAATCAAAATCATCACCTAACAAATTGCGAGCAGCATTAATTTCTCGCTGCAGTAAATAAGAAAACTGCGCTTGCGAAATTTCAATATTGTCCACCTTAATCACCGTCCGGTTGCTGCCGGCGCTGTTGATATAGCCGGTCACGCCAAACAAAGACATAAAACTCAATGCCGTCAAAATTAAAATAAATTTTGCGATCCAACTTTTTTGCGCTTTTGCTAACTTATTTATCATTGCTCTTTCCTAATTATAATGAATGTATTTTCGCCATATTATAAATTATTAAATAATTAATGCAATTATTAAATATTCGTGTTGAAAAGTTTTTTCACTGTTTTTTATTGTTGAAAAGTATTTTTATCTGGAAAAAACAAAATCAATGTGCTAAAAGAGAGCCAAGAAACGTTTTTAATTTGATATTGGAGAAAAAATGTCACGTAAAATCTTGATTGCCGGCAACTGGAAAATGAACGGCCTGCTTACTGACGGTACTGCTTTAGCCAAAGAAGTCGCCGCCGAAGTCAAAAAACTCGGAAAACCGGAATGTGAATTTTTGGTGTGTCCGCCATTTACTTTGTTAACTTCGGTCAAAAAGGCTCTGCGCGGTTCAAAAATCGCATTGGGTGCACAAGATTGCCACACCGCGGACAAAGGCGCTCATACCGGCGATATCAGCCCGCTTATGCTCAAAGATTGCGGCTGTACATATGTCATTCTCGGTCATTCTGAACGTCGTTCCGATCACCGTGAAAGCAACGCCCTTGTCTGCCAAAAAGCTGAAGCCGCCCACAAAGCCGGCTTAAAAACGGTAATCTGCATCGGTGAAACCGAAGCCGAACGCGACGCCGGCAAAACCATTGATGTTTGCACCAAACAAATTATGGGTTCTGTTCCGGATTCGGCAACGGCTACCGATACCGTTATCGCTTATGAACCGGTGTGGGCAATCGGTACCGGCAAAACACCGACCACAAACGATGTTGAAGAAGTGCACGCTGCCATCCGTAAAGTCATTGCTAAAAAATTAGGCAAAGGTAACGCCAATAAAATGCGCATTCTATACGGCGGTTCCATGAAACCGGCAAATGCGGCCGGTCTGCTTGCGCTGCCTGATGTTGATGGCGGTTTAATCGGCGGTGCCAGCCTCAAAGCTGCTGATTTTATGGCTATTGCCGCTTCTGTTTGCAAAAAGTAATTACAAAGTAGAAAAGGAAATAAAATGGGATCTGTATTGTTAGTTATTCATCTGTTAACAGCTATTTTTTTGGTCGTTGTCATTTTAATGCAACGCTCTGGCGGCGGTGCTTTAAATGGTTTGGGCGGCGGCTCCGGCGTCAACAGTTTTTTGACCGCACGCGGTACCGGTAATTTATTAACCCGTATGACGGCAATTTTGGCGACAATCTTTTTTATTACAAGTATTTCTTTGTGCTTATATTATAAAGGTACCGAACGTCAAAGCAATTCTATTTTAGATGTTGCGCCGACCTCCCAAGAAACACCTGCTCCGACGGTTCCCTCTGTTCCGGAAGTTCCAACCGTACCGACTGCAAAATAGGTTACAAATGAGAAAAAAACGCAACATAAAGGCACCCTGAAAAGACAAGGTGCCTTTTTCACTTTATGAAACCAAGTGCCAATTCGTTTAAAGAAGGTTTTAAGTATTGTAAAACAAGATATTATAACAAAAATATGAGGGCTTGCAAAATGACTAATCCAAAAACAAAATTTATTTTCATTACCGGCGGCGTTGTATCATCTTTAGGCAAAGGCTTGGCATCTGCCTCCATCGCCGCCACCTTACAAGGGCGTGGCTTCAAAGTACGTTTGCGAAAATTAGATCCCTACTTAAACGTTGACCCCGGAACTATGAGCCCTTATCAACATGGTGAAGTATATGTTACCGACGACGGCACTGAAGCCGATTTGGATTTGGGACATTATGAACGTTTTTCCGGTGTGGCCGCCACCAAAGATGATAGCATTACCACCGGCAAAATATATCAACGCGTGATTGAAAAGGAGCGCCATGGCGAATACTTGGGCGCCACGATTCAAGTCGTACCGCATGTCACCAATGAAATCAAAAATTTCATTATTTCAAATTTAACCGATGAAGATTTTGTATTGTGCGAGATTGGAGGAACCGTCGGCGATATTGAAGGTCAACCTTATCTGGAGGCGATTCGTCAAGTTGCTTACGATTTAGGACGCGACCGTGTCATGTTTGTGCATTTAACTTTGCTGCCGTTTATTCCCACTGCCGGCGAACTTAAGACTAAACCGACGCAACATTCCGTTAAAAAATTGCAAGAATATGGCATTCAGCCGGATATGCTTTTGTGCCGCTCACAAATGCCTATACCGGAAAACGAAAAACGCAAATTAGCCTTATTTTGCAATGTCAAAGAAGAAAATGTCATTACGGCTTTAGATGTCAGCAACATATATTTGGTGCCGTTGGCATATTCCCAAGAAGGCATGGATGCCGCCGTTTGCCGCCATTTCGGTATTTCTACCGACGAACCGTCTGATTTAAGCAAATGGCAAAGAATCATAGACACCATCAAAGCTCCCGAAGGTGAAGTGACAATCGCCGTTGTGGGAAAATACACCAAACTGCTGGAAGCATACAAATCGCTCCATGAGGCTATCAAACACGGCGGCATTGCCAATCGTTATCAGGTCAAAATCAAATGGATAGATTCGGAAAAATTAGAAAATGAACCAGCCGGAGATTACCTCAACGATGTCAACGCCATTATTGTCCCTGGTGGATTCGGGCAACGCGGCACACAAGGCAAAATTGAAGCCATTAAATATGCTCGTGAAAACAAGATTCCGTTTTTGGGCATTTGTTTTGGAATGCAAATGGCTGTGATTGAAACCATGCGCAACGTTTGCAATGTTAAAAACGCCAACACCACCGAATTTGACCCCAAGTGTGAGCCGATTGTCGGTTTAATGACCGAATGGGATAAAGACGGCAATAAAGAGATTCGTACTCAAGACGGCGATTTGGGCGGCACCATGCGTCTAGGCGCATACCCTTGCCGTCTGACAACCAACAGCAAGGTACGTGAAATTTATGGTACGGGAGAAATTTCCGAACGCCATCGTCATCGTTATGAAGTAAATATGAAATATGAAGACACCTTAAACAAAGGCGGCATGATCATCAGTGGAAAATCGCCCGATGGAAAACTGCCGGAGATTGTGGAACGTCCGGAGCATCCGTGGTTTATCGGCGTGCAATTTCATCCTGAATTAAAATCGCGCCCATTTGCACCGCACCCGCTGTTTGTGTCGTTGATTAAAGCCGCCATTGACAACAGCCGACTGGTCTGATTCGGGCAATTTTATTATATCTGTTTCATGAAACCCTACTTGCCATACCTTGCCGGTATGGCTTTTTATGTACCTGATATATTTTTCATTATAACTTCAACACACTTAAAGTATGAAAAACTTTTACTATTATCAAACAATAACAAAAGCATATATTTTTAAGATAGCGACTTATCCCCACGAGACTCTTTAAAATTGCAAAAAAAAAAAACGGTTTAGAATGAAGATAAAATAGATATTTTTTGCAGTTTTTAGAAGTTCTAATGTTAGGGGTACTGGCAATTATTGGTGTTTTAAGTGTCGGTGCTATTGCCGGTTATTCCAAGGCGATGATGAAGTATAAGCTCAACAAAAGCGTTGAACAAATTAATCTTTTGTTTAATTTAACATATAGATATTTATTTGAATTTAAATTTGATGATTCTATGATAAATAATCATACACCTCTCCTGCCCTATTTTAAAGCACTCGGTGAAATTCCGGAAGATATGATAAGGCAAGGAGATAACTCATATATATATGATAAATTAAATGACCGCATAAAGATATATATCAACAAGGCTTCCCATTCAGAAACTATTTTTGAAATTTACAGATCAAAAGGTAACGCTACTACTGCAAAAGAAATATGCCTTGCTGTCATGACTATGGCTCAAGAATTTTATGATTCAATCATATACGTTCAATTGAAACTTAACACTCTGGGAAAAGTAACAAATTATAAAGGCGGAAAATTGAAAGCCAATTACAATAATTACCAAAATTTAAAAGAGGAAAATTTCATGCAAAAATGTACTGAAGGACAAGATGGTTCTTTGACAGTATACATATACTTTTCCAACAGACCAGATTATTAACCTCTGCCTTATCAAAATATTAGATAAAAAAATTCCCGAATTATTTCGGGAATTTTTTTGTTTGCTTTAGGTTGTTTTGTAAATCTTACTTCAAGATTTTGGAAACAACACCGGCGCCAACCGTATGACCACCTTCGCGAATAGCAAAGCGCAAGCCTTCGTTCATCGCAATCGG
>CALXZI010000016.1 GCA_944393205.1 uncultured Alphaproteobacteria bacterium
AGCGTTATGTCAAACTCATCGCTATAAGCTTTACTGAACCACGCGTCTAACGCGGGGTTTTCCTATTACAAAAAAAGCCGCTTTCAAAAGCGGCTTTTTACTTTTAAATTACATTAGATTCGCTCAAAAACACCATCTTCAATCGGCGGCAGAAAAAAGTTTGTTCTTTCAGGCAAAAAATCTATTTTATCAACTCTGGCCAACCACGGCCCCTGATAACAAGAGACCACCATTTGTTCAATTTTTTCATCAGTACCGCGCATAAAAATTTCCACACTGCCATCTTCGGCATTACGTACCCAGCCGGAAATATTACCGATTTTGCGTGCTTGATGTTCCGTCCAACGCCGAAAACCAACACCTTGCACCCGACCTTTGATTTTAAGATAAATCTCTTTCATTGTTTCAAATACTTCTCCACATCACTGATACTGGCTTTTAAACTTTTACGCCGAGCTTCAGCTTCCGGCTCTTTACCCCATTTGCGCACTTGATATAGCTCTTCCAATTCCGATAATTCAAAGGCTGTTGTTGCATTGATGCGCCCCTTAACCAAAGCCAAGGCCAAAAGCACCGAACGCATATTCAAAGCCGCCATATAAAAAGCCGTCAACTCTTTATCGGAAAATTGATTAATATAATTACGCAGTTCTTGTGAAGTTTCCGTGCTGGTCGGTGTGACGTCAATACCGGTAGTGGCCTTAAACTTGGCATTTACATTTTCATCAACCCATTGAATAATCGGCATCCACTTTTTTTCCTGTTCTTTTTGCAAGCTTTCCTCACTGCTCCAAAACAAAAGCACATCATTAAGAGAAAAATCAACCAAACGATCAATTATTTCTGACCGATGTTGTTGCACGTCTTCTTCAATTTTTTTCCAATTATATTCCATTTTTATTTTTTCCTCTTAAACAAGTTGATGACATCTTTGGCTGTATTCTTTAGCATATCCACGCTGTCCGAAACAGCTTCGCTTGTTCCTTGATATACTCCCTGACCGGTAGCTTTGACGCCTTTAGGTGCTGGAAACATATCTTGGTATGCTGTCCCTTTTAATGCTGTGTAACAAGGCGATTCATCCACATCCAACACCATTTGCGATCCCAAAAATGCAGGACCAGCCGCAGCAATGCCGACCACGTTCTTAATCACGGCCGAATCATCTATGGCAATTTTCGGATTTTCAACCGTGCCGGCTATTTTTATCATGGAAGATATGGCTTGAACCACATTGGTATCGGCCAATTTACCATTAAACGGATTGATTGTGAAATCAATCTTATCGTTCTTCAAATTAACCGTTCCGTCGCTAACAACCACCAGTTGCTTTGAGTTAAAAACCACACCCTTCGGGAAAGAAGCTTTTCCGCCGCCTATATCGGCACGAACCACAGCGCAATTCAATTCCAAATTCTTTTTCTGTTTATCAATTTGTAAGGTTTTAAGCAATTGTGTCACAAAGTTTCCGGTCAAATATTTCAAAGCACCGGTCTGAATTTTGGATTCGCCGACAATAGCCACTGCCCGACCGTTCAAACTTTCAACCATTTGCCGTAGCGTTGTGCCCTGTCCGTTCAGTTGAACCGAAAGTGTGACACCGCCGCCTGAAATTATACCAAACGTTCCCGCATCCGTTGCTGCCAAACCTTTCCACAAATTCTGTAAAACAACATCTTCGCCGGTTAACGACAAATCAAAAACATTGTTTGCCGCTTCTATTGAAAAAGCACCGTTAACGACACCGCCGCCGGCATTAAGCGATAATGGCGTAATAAGCATTTTACCCTCTTGTAACAGAGCATTGATGTGTATATCCGCCAAAACCAAATTTGGATTAACTATCAAAGATTTTATATCAGCTTGCACTTTGGCATTAATGCTGTTTAGTGCTGATAAATCAAGCGTTGTATCCGGTACATATTCTGCTGCTGCCGCAACCGGCATCAAAGCAAAAGAAGCCGTCTTTGCCGGCATCGCCATCAGAGTCTGTACATCAATTTCATTACTTTGCAAAACCGCATTGATATTGGGTTTATCACCGCTCAAATCCATATCGGCCATACCACTGATAACATTTCCCGCCACATTGAGTGAATTAATTTTAAGCACAATGTTTTTAGGCGTTCCGGATACTTCCGCACTCAAAGAAATTTCCGGTGCACCAAAATTTCCGGACGGATTTAGCACTTCGGCCGACATATTAAAGCCCAAATCTGTCAACATATTCGTTAAAACACCGTCTACCTCGGCCTTGGCGCCGAATGCGGCAACCGATGCTTGCAAAGGATAAATTTCGGCTTTTTGCAGAATTGTGTTAACAGAACCGGCCATTGCCGTACCGGAAATTTCTTCACCGTTAAAAACCACATCAAAAACGATGTTCAAATCGGCATTCATGCTTTCAGTCTGCAGGGTCAAAGAGTTAATCTGCAAATTGGTAACCGTGTCAGATGCCATATCTTGATAAACTAATCGGGCGTCTTTAATCTTAACTTGTTTTGCCATAAAACCCGCCAACAAAGGTGTTGCATCAGCAACCGGCAAAGCGATGTTTTCCGTATCAACCGTAACCGGCGCTGCCACAATTTCCGCTTGGGTATTTTCTTCAGTCAAATCACCATTTGCTCCGGCTTGTGGTTTGGAAAATTCCCAGTTTGCCGCACCATCGGCATTAACGGCTAAATATACCTCCGGCTCAATCAGATTTACCGTATCTATTACCACTTCTTTATGTAGCAAAGGCATTACCGAAACCGATACTTCCACACTTTTGGCTTTTATCATGTTGGGTTCCGTTGCCCAAGGAGCATTGTCAAAAGTCACATCATTTAAAACAACCGTCGGCACCAACGATATTTTCAATCCGGCATCACCTGCCAACGATAATTTTCGGCCGGTCTGTTCATAGGCAATTTTTTCCACATACGATTTATATTTATTCAAATCAAAAGTTTTAATAAAAACAAACCCGCCGATAAGCACAATCAGCAATAAAACGATGATTGTCCTAAAAACAAATTTTAACAGTTTTTTCATCAGCTTTTCTGCTCCTTAAAATTCAAACCCAAAAACGCTATGTCTTCTTTAAAATAATCTGGCATCGGCGCTTTTACAACAAACTTTTTATGATATACTGAAGATAAATCAATTTGATAAGCGTGCAGATGCAATTTCGTGCTCAAACCCTGCGGACGATAGCGTTTAACGCCAAAATATTTATCATCGCCCAAAATCGGACAGCCGATATATTCCAAATGCGCTCTTATCTGATGTGTTCTGCCGGTCAGGGGCTCTGCGGCAATTAAACAAAATTTTTCACCTGAAACATCTAAAACCTCAAATGTCGTGATGGCTTTTTTACCGTCAGCCGTCACCTGCATTTTTTCCCCTATTTTTTCCAACGGTGCTTTTATTTCACCGTCTTTCTGTGAAGGCGTTCCAACACACAAAGCCAAATAAATCTTTTGTAAATCGTGTTCACGAAAAGCCTTGGTCAAAACTTCGGCATATTTTCTGTTACGCGCCAAAACCAAAATTCCGCTAGTATCTTTATCAATCCGATGCACGAGTTTTGGCCGTTCGTTCGCATCGTACATCAAAGCGTCCAACATCCCGTCAAGATGTCTCGTCATATTTGTTCCGCCCTGTACAGCAAGTCCTGAAGGCTTGTTTAAAACAATAATGTTCTCATCTTTGAATAAAACTAAAGACTGCACAAAATCAACATCGGTTTTTGATAACAGTTTTTCATTTTTAACAACCTTTTCATTATCCAAAGGCGGTAGCCGAATTTCTTGTCCGGCAGCTAAACGCAGGCTTGCCTCTGCTTTTTTGCCATCAACTTTAATTTGTTTTGTACGTAGCAGTTTTTGCAATCTGCCCAAAGACAAAGACGGGTATTCCTTTAGAAACCATCTATTTAACCGTATACCGTCATCTTCCGGTTTAACTTTAACAAATGTGACTCCGGACATTTTTCCCTCGTTTTAGCGTGATAACGCTTCATTTTGTTCTTTACTTGTCTGACGATTCGCCAAAGATTTCAAACGATAATTTAGCCGATGCAACACATGATTTCCTTTAGCCGCATTCATTCCTTTCGGCAAAATCGTATTAAGCCGTTTAATTTCTTCTTGCGGCAGGCCTTCTGATAATGACTCCAAACCGTCTTTGCCGCAAACAATGATGCCAACACCGTATCTACCGGCATTTTTCACCATTTCTCCCGAAATTTTATCTGCTGTTTCCGAACGCACCAACAAAATATGATTATATTCAGTCATTTCTTTCCTCTGTTTTTCTTTGTTTAGTTTTTTCTTTTCGCAAATTATCAAAATAATCTATTCTCTTTTTTATCTCACGTTCAAAGCCTCGTTCAACCGGATAATAAAGCTTAACCCGCTCAATTCCGTCCGGAAAATAATTCTGTCCAGAAAAGCCATCGTCCAAATCCTGATCATAAATATAGCCGTCATGATAACCCAACTGTTTCATCAATTTAGTCGGTGCGTTCAAGATATGTTTTGGCGGCATCAGCGAACCGGTTTTTTTAGCCAAAGCAAAAGCCTTGTCCATAGCCTTGTACACCGCTGCTGATTTCGGTGCCGTTGCCAAATAAGCCGTCAACTGCATAATGGCAAGTTCGCCTTCCGGCGAGCCGAGCCGCTCATACACTTCGGCACAAGCCAAAGCCTGTGTTACCGCATTTGGGTCTGCCAAAGACACATCTTCCACCGCAAAACGTATCAAACGCCGCAAAATATAACGCGGATCCTCGCCCGAAGCCAACATACGCGCCACCCAATATAAGGCGGCGTCTACATCTGTTCCGCGCAAAGATTTATGCACAGCCGAAATCAGATTATAATGCCCGTCGCGGCCTTTGTCATATACCGGCGCCCGTGAACGGATAACGTTGATAATATTGTCTTTATTAAAAATTTCACCGTCTTTGGCATATGCCCACACGCTTTCTGCCAAATTGAGAATATAACGCCCATCGCCGTCGGCCGTGTCCTTCATCAACCGACGGGCTTCATCGTCAACCGGAAGTTTTTTGCCAACCTCTTTTTCCGCCCGCCGCAACAATATTTCAAAATCATCAGCCGTCAAACGATTAAGCACAAATACCTGACAACGGGAAAGCAGAGCGGCATTAAGTTCAAATGATGGATTTTCCGTTGTTGCGCCCACCAAAACAACCGTACCGTCCTCCACATAGGGCAAAAAACCGTCTTGTTGCGATTTATTAAAACGATGAATTTCATCAACAAACAACAATGTTCCCTTACCCTGATTGGCGCGTCGCTCCTGTGCATATTGAAACACGCGTTTCAAATCAGCCACACCTGAAAACACGGCTGAAATTTGTTCAAAATAAAGATTGGTATGTTCGGCAATCAAACGAGCGATTGTGGTTTTGCCGCACCCCGGCGGTCCCCACAAAATAAAAGAAGATATTTTTCCGGTTGCCAGCATCCGTCCGATTGGTGCATCTTTACCGACCAAATGATCCTGCCCGACCACCTCATCCAACGTACGCGGACGCAGACGATCGGCCAGCGGTCTTTTGACCTGATTTGAAAACAACGTATCTTCCATTATCTTTTTACCGGTTTTATTTTATTTGAAACCCTTAAGTCAAAATATTCCGACAACCGCAGCACACACTGCTGCGATTCGCCGGAATAAAGCAACTTGATAATATCATAATTTTTGCGTTCAACAACCTTTATTTTCAGATATAATGATTTTATTCACCGGTTTACCCGCCGCGTTCATGTTGTCCTCTGTTGCGCATCATGGATATTTTATCTGAAATGCTTTGCTCAAAAACTTTACTTTTTTCATAATTTTCTTTAGCACGTCGTAATTTGTTTTCCTGCTCGTTTCTTTTAGCTTGTTCATAAGCGGCATAATCGGTTATATCCACCTGCTTCTGCGGCCGCTCTTCCTGATTTTCCATCCGTGCCGCCATAACTTCTTGTTTATGTTTTTCTATAGCTTTACGCATTTGTTCATTATGCTCTTTGGCTTGTTCATCGTCAGGCCTGCCATCCCGAACATAACGAAATTGCTCCAAAATTTCTTCATCTTTTGGTTCGCGCTGGCCGATAACGGCAGCATAAAGTTTCTTGCCGGATTTCAACAACTGTGCCACCGTAATTCCCGGATGCTTGGTCAAATCCCAAACACCGGCCGTACCGCGTCCATCAAAAAATTCCGTAAAATCAAGACCTCTAAATTTTTTCTTTTTTCTTTTAGGCGCCAAAATCTGCTTAAGTTCCTTTTGTGTCGGCATTCGTCCAAGTGCTTGAGCAATTTGTTCGGGACTTATAATGCATTCGCTTAAATCCAACTCAAAAATATTGACACCGGTAAAATCCACACCGGTAAAATCCACACCGCGCAAATCAACCATACTCAAATCTATGCGCGAAAAGTCCAACAAAGTCAGATTCATGCGGCGTAAATTTAATTTATGCGGATAATAAATAGCCAAAAACTCCACCAACGCCTGCAATTCTTCAAGCGCCAACTGATCCATTTCCACGTCAAGCAAAATAGCATCTTGAATATCGGCATCAACCAATATAACACCGTTCATTTTTGCGCCGGTAAAATTTGTTCCACGCAATTTGGCGCCTCTAAACACGGCACCATTAAGATTTGCTTTTTCTAAATTTGCGCCTGATAAATCGGCGCCGGAAAAATCAGCTCCCTCCAAATTGGCTTCGGAAAAATCTGTTTCTCTTAAATCCGCACCGGAGAAAACGGCTTTTTGCAAATTTTCACCGACGTATTTTCCGCCATACAACACTTTGCCGCTAAAATTAAAATCACCGTTTGATGTACCGGACAAAGAGACGGGAGCAGCCGTTGCCTGTGAAATAGCGCGCCAAGAAAAGCTGTCTTCATACATTTTTTCAACATCAATATCCTCTTCGCGCGAACTTTTAAGCTTGTTGCGAATTCCGGCAATATTAAATGTTTTTTTATCAGCTTCTGACATTTTCCAACACCCCGCCTTAAAGCTTTTTTATACTTTAACTTATTTTTTCTTTTTTGACAAACAAATAATTATTCCTGTCTTTTCCACAACCACCGCACAACCCATATTCCCGGCAGACTAAACATTGCCGCGATAACAAAAAACACCGGCCAAGAAACTGCTTCAGCCAAAAGCCCGCTTGTGGCCGCAAAAACATCGCGCGCCAAACTCATTAACGATGAAAGCAAAGCATATTGCGTTGCCGTGTAAAGCACATTGCATAAAGATGAAAGATATGCCACAAACGCTGCCGTTGCCATACCGGAAGAAAAGTTTTCCAACGTAATGACGCCGGTCAATAACCATAAGTTATATCCCACCGATGCTTGGATGGCAAACAACAATGTTGTCAGACCTTGTATAATGCCACAAATATAAAGACCTTTAAACAAACCTGTTTTTTTAAGCATAATGCCGCCAAACAAACCACCGGCAATAGTGGCGGCCATGCCGTAAATTTTAATAACATAAGCAATCTCGGTTTTACTAAAGCCCATATCGTCATAAAAAGGAAAAGCCATCGGTGCAAAATAAGCATCACCCATCCTATAAATAAAAATCAAAAAAACAATCATCAACCAATGAGGCTTTTTAATAAAATCCACAATCGGGTTTTTAACGGCCGCGACAAAAAAATCTTTAATCCTCATTCCGGCGGATTTATTGGTGTGAACGGTGTATTTAAAATCCGTTTCCGGTTCATTTGTCAACAAAATCGTCACAAGCCCGACCAAAACACCGCCGGCCATAAGCAAATAAACAATATTCCAGCTCAAAAAATCTGCCAGCCATAAAGCACCGGCTCCGGAAAAAATCAACCCAAAACGATACCCTAAAACGAACACGGCAGCACCGGCGGCTTGTTCATCTTCTTGACGTTGAAAAGTTTCCACCCGATACGCATCCAAGATAATATCTAATGAAGCGGAAGCAAAACTCACGGCAGAAGCCCACAACCATATCAAAGCGGTATCTTGCGTCGGATTAACACCGGCCATAGCCAAAATAAAAAGCCCCAACAAAATCTGCATCAAAAATGCCCAACTGCGCCGGCGTCCAAGCCGCCACAAAATCGGCAGTTTTAGGTTATCTAACAGTGGCGACCATAACCATTTAAATGCATACGGAATTTTAACCAATGAAAAAGCGCCGATGGCCGCATAAGTCCATCCGGCATCTTTAAGCCATAAGCTTAAAGTACTAAATACCAATAAAAACGGAAAACCACTGGCAAACCCCAACGCCGTCATCACCAACATGGTTCGGTTTGCGTAAATTTTCCATATGTCACGCAATTTATCTAACATATTTTCATTAAAAACCCGTACGGCTTAAATTTACGTTAAGGCCGTGATGAAATTACAAAAAAAGCGCCTGCAGGCGCTTTATCTTATTCCACCGTAATACCTTAATATTCACGAATAACCTGATTATCTTTCACATACATATTTAAGTATTGATGAATATTTTCTTCCATCCGCAGGTTAAATTCTTCAAACAATTTATAAACCATCTCATTCCAATATTTTTCCTTGTCTTCAATACTGGTATCAATCGGCATGGTCAGCTCGCGCCAAGCTTCAATAGAAGTTTGCGCCTGTGATTGCCCGTTTGCCGAGCTGATTTTCAAGACAATGGACAACGTTGCCCGATATTTCAAACTGTCTTTATGAAACATTTGCGATGCTTTTTCCTCAACTTCGGTAACACTGGCGTCTTTAATAATAAACTCCGCCACGCGATTTGACGAAAAATCAACCGCTTCCAAACGATCGCGAGCCCAAATTCGTGCAGATTTTTCAATGGAAACCGGAAACAAATGTTCAACATTCGGACGCGTGAACGATGGCGTAAATTCCGAAACAACATCAATTTTATTAACTTCCAACTCAATTTTCGGCTGATCATCAAAACGCGGTTCAACATAACGCCTCGTTTCTGCCACATCTTGATTGCCGGCACACGCGCTTAAAAAGACCACGGCTGCCGCCGCAAAAAACTTATTCAAACTTCTCATCATCTTCATTCGTTTCCCCAAAACTTAAAAAAAGATATGTCCGAATAAACGGATATATTTTTTTTAATACAAATTTTATGCCGATGCAAGCGCTTAATTAATGTTTTAGCAATTCAGTCTTGTCAAAAACATATTTTTCCGAGCAAAAACCGCAGGTGGCAGTAATTTTTCCGTCTTCTGACATTTCTTCAATTTCATCTTTGCTAAAACCGCTCAATGTGGAAAACAGCTTATCACGGTTGCAACGGCATCCGAATTCATATCTTTTTTCTTTACCGATTTCCAACTTATGGGCATGAAACAAACGATATAAAATCTCTTGCGAACTTAAATCGGCATTAAAAATCTCATCGGCTGACAAACTGCCGATAAAAACCGCCGCCTCATTCCAAACTTCATTTAACAATTCTTCATCTTCCGAGAATTCTTTGCCGCCTTTGACCGGCACTTTTTGCAACAAAACCCCTGCCGCCTGCCAACTTTGGCTTTCGCCTTGCGGACGCTTGACGAACAACTTCAAAATCGTATCAATTTGTTCCGATTGTTTAAAATAGCGTAGCGCCAGCTCGGTCAAATTTTTTCCTTGCAAATCAACCACGCCTTGATAAAGCTCGGTTTCCGGACCCTGATCAATGGTAAAAGCCATATAACCGCCGCCAACCAGATGCGGAACTTCCTCAATTTCATCTTCCGTTTTGCGTAAAGCTTTGGCTTTTTCCAATTTTTCTTCATCAAATTTAGCCGAAGCACGCACTTTTCCTTCCGATGTCACATCGGCAACCAACAGCGAAACCGGCCCGTTGCCTTGAATTTGCAACGTGAACAAGCCCTTATATTTCAAAGCGTTTGCAAGCAAAACCGCCAATGCGGTTGTTTCGGACAAAGCCGCCGACACATTAACAGGATAATCATGCCGCTTAAAAATATCTTGCAAAACATCGTTTAAGCGCACCAGACGGCCGGCAAACGCACCGTTATGAATATGAAAAGACACGCAAGTATCAAAATTTTTGTTACTCAATTTTTATAATTCCTTTATATTATCAAACATTCGTGTACAATTTAGAAAAAATAAAAGGAATTTTCAAGTGTTAGAAGAAGCTCAAAGTAAACCGCGCCAAAAAACGTTGCGCAAAATAACGCGCCAACGCCTAAAAAACATTGGCTTATATTATCTGAAGCGTTTTGAATCTTCGGTTGAAAACCTGCGCCATGTTTTGAAACGCCGTGTTGATAATTACGCCCGTCAAACACCGGATTTTAACAAAACCGAGGCTTATGGCTGGATTGAAGAACTCTTGCAAGAATTTGAAAGCCGGCATTATCTGGACGACGAACGCTACGCCGAAATAAAAATCCGCGATTATTTAAACGCCGGCAAACCCGAACGCTACATCAAAACCAAACTTTTCCAAAAAGGCATTGCCGAAGAAACCATCAACCGCCTTTTGAGCAATCAGGAATACAACCCGCGCGAGATGGCTCTAAAATTTGCCCGCAAGAAAAAAATCGGTCCTTTCCGCCCCGATGATGAAAACCGCAGGCAAAATCGTCAAAAAGACATGGCTACGCTTGTCCGCGCCGGTTTTGACTACGACCTCATCTCTGACATTATGAACGAAGAAATTTTTGAAGATGCTTAAAAATAACCAAATTGAACACAATATTAATGATTTTTTTGAATTTATATATGATCGCCAGTCCATCTGGCATAAGCGGAATGTTTTAATTCTTCCCGCACCATGGACTGATGATGAAACATTGCAAAACTTTCGTTTTTGCAACGTATACCGCGAACTTGACAGTGGCACGCTCGCCATCACAAAATATTTTAACCAAAAATTTTCACCGAAACAAAAATTGTTCAACATCATCGCCTATCGTTTTTTCAATCGCCGCGATACCATTGAAAACCTGTTCGGCGGCTTGCTTGATCCGGATAATTTTGATTTTAAGCTTTTAGAGCGGCGTTTTGATGCAAAAAAAGCCCAAAGCAATATTTTTTCCAACGCTTATCTCATCACCGCTCATGCATACAATCCGTCATACCGACCACATGACAAACACATTCAAATTCTTTTAATGTTGAATGACTTACGTTTTAAGCTTAACTCGCTAATACAAAAACTACAATCATCACCGGCCGAACACGGTGTTAAAATTCTTACGCAAAGCATTCCCCTCGCCGGCCCCTTTCTGGCCGGACAAATCTTGCTTGACGCCACTTATGCCGGTGACATTGTGCCATATACGGCAGATGATTTTTTGATTGTCGGTCCCGGAGCCCATTGGGGTCTAAACATTATCTTCAACCAAAAACTCTCCAAAAAAGCAGCCGATGAAAAATGCCGTATGCTGTGGCAAATGCAACCTGCGGCTTTTGCCGCGCTCAAAGCTCGCACCGGCAAAGACTGGCGAGTCGTCCGTTGGCAAAACCCGAAATATTGCGGCGGAAAATATCTCTGCCTGCATGATATTCAAAATAGCTTATGTGAATTTCGCAAATATTATCGCTTAAAAAACGGTGAAAACGCCAAAAAACGCTATTACCACCCATCAATTCCGAACTAACGTCTCGGCGCGTTGCGGAAATGCGCGTGCGTAATGGCGATTGCCAGCGCATCAGACGAATCATTATTTTTCGGCTTGCACCCCGGCAACAAAATTTTCACCATTGTTTCTACTTGGTCTTTGGCGGCTTTACCAACGCCGACCGTCGCTTTTTTCACCTTGTTCGGCTCATATTCAAACAACGGAATACCATACGTCCCCGGTGCCAAAATCACCACCCCGCGTGCCATACTCAATTTCAAAGTAGAATGCGGATTCGTGTTTAAAAACACAATTTCTATTGCCGCCTCATCGGGTTTGTATGTGTCAATCACATTGCAAATGCTGCGATAAAGAAAATCCAACCGTTGTTCTATCGGAAGTCCGGCGTCTGTCGGAATAAAACCGTCGGCAACATAACGCAGACGGTTGTTTTCCACCTCAATCACGCCCCAACCGGTTGAGGAAAGGCTGGGGTCAAGACCCAACACTTTAACCAAAATTTATTCCTGTTCCAGTTGCGCCATCACCTCATCGGCGATTTCCGCGTTGTGATAAACGTGCTGCACGTCGTCATCTTCTTCCAAGGCATCAATAAATTCCAAGAATTTCTTTGCCGTCTCCAAATCGGTAATTTCGGTTTTAACCATCGGTTTCCAATCCAAACGGGAAACGGACGGCGTTCCGAATTGCTTTTCCAAAGCATCGGTAACCGCCGACAAATCATCAGGTAAAGTTTCAATATCATGAAATTCTTCATCGGAAGTCACATCATTGGCGCCGGCCTCCAGAGCCGCCTCAAACATTTTATCGGCCTCTGCGGCGGTCGCCGGATATTGAATATGTCCGATTCGCTCAAAATTAAACGTCACCGACCCGCTTTCACCCATAGCGCCGCCGCGTTTGCCAAAAATAGTGCGCACATTGCCGGCCGTGCGGTTTTTGTTATCGGTCAAAGCCTCAACGATAACGGCCGCTTTGTTTGGCGCGTAACCTTCATAACGCATACTCACAAAATCAGCGCCGCCTGCCGTTTGTGTTGCTTTGGAAATAGCGCGTTCAATATTATCCTTCGGCATGCTTTCCGCGCGTGCGGCCTGAATTGCCAAACGCAGGCGCGGGTTTTTATCAGGCTCGGGCAAACCGCTTTTGGCAGCAACCGTAATTTCACGTGCCAACTTGGCAAACACGCGAGCTTTTTTGGCGTCTTGTGCGCCTTTGCGATACATAATATTTTTAAATTGCGAATGTCCGGACATTTTTCATACTCTCCTAAAAAAATCTGTTCTTTTTATGCGCTTATAAACCATGCCATTATTTTCGGCAAGATTTTTTTTCATTCAAAACAAAAAAACTATAAAATGCAGTGAAAATAGCCACTCAGTCTGTCATCCCTACGAAACATTAAAACAACCGCCTAAATTGTCACCCCTACGAAACAGCGTAGTCATCAAAATTGTCATTCCTACGAAACAGCATAGCTGTTGAATACAAGGGATCCATAAACTTTTTTGGACACTTTATATTTGCGGTCTAAAATCCGCTCATGGGCGTGACAGCAAGAAACCCTTCGTATTCAGACGCTTGTGCGTCAAAAACAAAAACAGATATAGCTCAATATTCGTTTTTAGCCAACGCACCCTTATAGAGCAGAAAATCCGGCGTTTTATCGCCAAAAGTCTGATACCTGTTCATCAAAGCGACGGCTTCCTCATCTGTTTCAGCCTCTTGCCGAGCGTATTTTTCCTGATTATCAACCATTGCGCCGTCATTATTTTGCGTCTTAACACCTTCGGTTGAAGCCTCATCTTCTTTGGTGCGGTCAACTTTAATTTCCGCCGGTGTTTTCAAAATCTTGTTCAAAATATCCTGCGTTTCTTTGGAACGCCGATTGGTAAAAACGATGTTTTGCTTCTCTGCCGGCAGCAGTTCCAACACTTTTTCCAAATTCTTCAGTTGGTGCTTTTTCTTAAGCAAATTAATATCATCAACCACCAAAATATTAACTTTGGACAAGTCGGTCTTACCTTCCGCTACAATATCCAAAAGCAAATCCGGCGCGGCGATAATCACATTGGCTTCGTCATTCACGTCCGTTGCGCCTTCTTTAATAGTTTCTTCGTTGATTTCGTGATATTTGTTAAAAACCGCCAACCGATCCGAAACCACCACTGATTGCGCCGAATCCGCCGTCACGATAAGAATATTCTGCCCTTGCTTGCGTGATATAATATCAATCAGCGGAAAAACATATGAGCAGGTTTTGCCGCACCGCCCTGGCGCAATAGCAAAAATGTCTTTGCCTTCCAAAATGGAAGGTATAACGTCATTTTGTACCGTTGTCGGGCGGGAAATTCCCAATTCCTCAATTGCTTTAATTGTTTGCTCGCTCAAACCCAGTTCTTGAAAAGTCATCTGTTTTCCTCATAATTTTCCGATGGTTGACAATCAAATATGCGAGGATAGTATAACATTGAGCGCTTAAGTCAAGCGCCTTGTCTCAAAATATCAGCGTAAATTTAAAGTTTTTTTAACCAAAGTATGCATAAGTGGCAGATGAATATGCCGACCGGCATCACAACCGCAACAGGTTATATATCTTTCATATGACTAAAGACAGGGTTGTTGTCGCCTATATTATGCGGTATAGTTTACAGTGTAAGTAAATATTTTTTTAGGGGAAAATATTATGAAATATATTAATGAAAATGGTCGTTCCATGGTTGAAATGCTGGGCGTTTTGGCGATTATCGGCGTTCTGTCGGTTGGTGGTATCGCCGGCTATTCCAAAGCCATGAACAAATACAAAATCAACAAAACAACCGATCAGGTTTCCATGTTGGTTGCCAACATCCGTACGTTGTTCTCTTCGCAAGGAAATTATAAAGATTTAAGCAACGCCAACGCCATTAAATTCGGTGTGGTGCCGGAAGATATGATAAAAGATGGCAGCGGCAGCGCTCAAACACTGTCAAACGCTTTTGGCGGAAAAGTGACGATTGAATCGTCGCCGGCTCGTTCGGGTACGGCTCTTGCCGGTGCGCAAGATGCGTTTGTCATCACTTATGCCGGCTTGTCCGATGAAGCCTGCGTCACCATCTTAACCGGCGACTGGGGTTCCGGTCAGGCTTCCGGCTTAATCGGCATCGCTGGTGGTGAAGCCGCGGATACAGAGAGCAACGCGGCAGCCACAGCTGTTAAAGGTTTATATGTTGACACAGATGGAGCTAAACTCCCCACTGGAGATAGTTCTATTCTAACAGCCCAACCTGGTAGTGAGACCTCCTCAACACCGGTCAGCGTGACCAATGCGGTTACCGCTTGCGGCGGCGGTGGTGCCGGCAACTCGGTTGCTTGGAAATACTACTAATCTTTTATGGTTGATAGTTTCACTTCCTACAAAGCCTCCCTTGGAAAAGGGAGGCTTTTTATATGTCCTTTTCTTCTTCTCTTCTCCGACGTGCGTCAGTCCCCATATTGTCATTCCTACGAAACAGCGTAGCTGTTGAGTACAAGGAATCCATAAATCAAACATCATGCCTTATTTTAATTAAGCGTACACCCGCCCTCATAATGACCGACCAACGGCACCGCCGGAATTTTAATATCTTTAACCAGATTCTGCGTTTCTTTAACAATCCGGCAACTGCCGTACAACACCGCCATTGCCGCTTTAACCGGCGCACTGGTGGCAAATTCAAAATATTCCCCTGGATCCAATTCCGGAATTTCGCCTTTAAACCCCGGTGCATTATCATAAAAGCTGTTGCCGCGGTCATCGGTGATGTTAAAATTTTTGCCCAAAATTTGGATTCTGTCGTCCGAATTGTTCTCAATCCGCAAATAATAACTGCAACCTTCCGACGCGTCTTCTTCTAAAAAGGCTTGGCAAGCCGAAATCACAATATCATCTGTTTGTGCGGTTACATATTCCGGTTCAAAATCCATAGCCTCAATCCTTTTATCTCAATTAAGCTTGTGTTAACTATTAATTAACTTTTTATGATTCGCAACCGCAGAAATGTTTTTTTCACAAACTTATGCACAACAAAAAAACGAGGCTTTTTCCGCCCCGTTTGCAAGCATTCTTTTGTTTTCTCTTAAACCCGCCCGTAAACATCTTCCAAGCGGACAATATCGTTTTCATCCAGATTATCGCCGGTTTGAACTTCAATAAAAACCACATCTTCCAGACCATCGTTTTGGATTCGGTGTTTGCTTTCCGCCGGAATATAGACTGATTCGCCGGCTTTTCGGACAATCTCCTCCTCACCCAGCGTCACAACCGCCGTACCACTTGTTATAATCCAATGTTCGGCACGATGATGATGCAATTGCAAAGATAATTTTCCTTGTGGCTTAACGCAAATTTTTTTAACGCAATAATTTTCACCACCATCCAAAACCTCCCAAGTTCCCCATGGGCGAGAATCTTTATCGCCCCTTTTATACGTGTTTGCCATTTTACGCCTCATAAAATAAAGTTTATACTTGCTGAAAGCAAATATAAATAATATAAAGAGAAACACAAGAGCAAATTTTAGGTTAACCAGAGGAAAGCATGCAGACAGACGCCGCCAACAAAGCAATGGACATTCTCCGGCAATTTCAGCAAGTCGTTTCCGAAAACGATGAACCTGCCGCCAAGCTTGAAAACGCTATGCGCATTTTGAGCGATAGTTTTGGCGCCGATGCCGCGGTCTGCTATGTAACCGTTGACGACAACTATCTTGAGCTTTTCAGCTTTTTCGGAACCGTAAAAGATGCTTTTAAGCGCAACATTCGCTATAATGAAGGTTTTATTGGCAACATCGCCGCCAGCCGGCGCTCTCTTTTCCGCACAGACAAAGAAGAACCTTATTATAAATCTGCTTTGGGTGTTCCGTTGTTACGTTGGAATCGCACCGCCGGTGTTATTCTAATTGCGCACAAAGATGCATATCAATACACCTCCGATGAAGTGGAAATTTTGGAGACCGTCGCCTTATTTTTGACCGCCGTGCTTTTCAGCGAAGAGATGGCCAATTATAAAAAGAAACTGATAAAATCTCGCGGTCTGAACATCAAAGACCGCCTCAAAGGCGTTACCTTAAACAAAGGCTATGGCGTCGGTAATGCCGTGGTTCACCAGCGCCGACAGGCTTTAACCAAAATCTTTGCCGAAGATAAGGTTGCGGAACTAACTCGCCTTGAAGACGCCAAAGAACGTATGAACAAAAGTCTGGATGAAAAGTTTAATACCACACGTCTGGGCATCGGCGAGCATACCGACATTTTGGAAACCTACCGTATGTTTGCCCGAGACAAAGGCTGGTATCAAAAAATTTCCGACAATATTGAAAACGGCCTAACTGCCGAAGCTGCCGTTGAACGCGCATATGAAGACGCTTGGAATCGGCTCTCCGGAAGCAATGATATATATCTGAAAGAACGCTTGCACGATTTGCGCGATGTCGCCGACCGGTTGCGTTTATTTTTAAGCGGAGAAGACGGAAAAAACATCCACAATCAAACGGATGATGATATAATTATTGTTGCTCAAACTATGGGCCCTGCGGATTTAATGGATTATGACTATAAGAAAATTCGCGGTCTTATCATTGAAGACGGCACACCGACCATGCATGTCGCCATCGTTGCCAAAGCATTAAATATTCCGGTAATCGCTAAAATCCGCGGTATTTTTAAAGATGTTAAAGAAGGAGAGCTTTTAGCATTGGATGGTCAGGAAGGCTATGTCTATGTTAACCCTTCCGATGATATCGTACAAAAGTTCAAATCCCGCCAAAAAAATATGGCGCTCTTATTGGAACAACTTAAAAAATTAAAACGCTTCCCGAACAAAACATTGGATGGCACCCGCATCAATTTAAGCATCAACGTTGGTCTTGATTTTGATTTTGATTATCTGGATTCCACCAAATGCGACGGTGTAGGCTTATACCGCACCGAAATTCCCTTTATGTCGTCTGAACAAATGCCCGATGTTGAGCAACAAGTTGCGTTTTATAAAAAGCTGATAGATAAAGCCGGTCGCAAAAAAGTTATTTTTCGCAGTCTGGATGTCGGTTCGGATAAGCTGTTGCCTTATTGGAGCGACATGAAAGAAGACAACCCCGCCATTGGCTGGCGTTCCATTCGCATTACTCTTGACCGGCGCGCTATTCTGCGCAAACAAATACGTGCATTCTTAAAAGCAGCCGCCGGCGTTGAATTAAATGTTATGTTTCCGATGATTGCCAGTTTGGAAGAGTTTTTGGAGGCTAAAGAAACGCTGCTTCTGGAACTTGAAAAAGAAAAACGCCGCGGCGAAAGCGTCCCTAAAAAAGTAAATGTTGGCTTAATGATTGAGGTTCCATCCGTAATTTTCCAATTAGACGACATCTTAAAAGAGGCCGACTTTATATCTGTCGGCACGAATGATTTGGCACAATTTATTTTTGCCTGCGACCGAGGCAACCCGCGTTTGAGCGACCGTTACGACGTATTGTCGGCACCTTTTTTAAGAGTTATGCGAGAAATTGTTAAAAAAGCCGACAAAGCCGGTGTTTTATGTTCGGTTTGCGGTGAAATGGCCAGCAATCCGGTTGAGGCCATGGCACTTATCGGTCTTGGTTTTCGCCGTTTATCCGTTGCCGGTTCGGCTTACGGTAATGTTAAAAACATGATACGAACTTTGAGTGTGCAAGATATAACCGATTATGTGCAAACGCTTCTCAAATCTCCAAAACGATCATTACGACCGCAATTATTAGCTTATGCTCATGACCATGGTATTGCAATCTCATAATTTTTATGCTTTAATACTTGAAACTTGACTAAAACAAGGACGAATGCTTTGGAAAAACAAAATGAAACATCAGTCAAAAACCCTGAAGACGCAGCAACCGTCGGGATGTTTTTGAAATATACGCGCTTAAACCAGAAAAAAACACTGGATGCCGTAAGTAAAACTTTGTGCATCCGCAAAGTTTACATTAAAGCCATAGAAGACAGCAACTTTGAGGAGCTGGCTCCTGTACCGTACGGTATCGGGTTTGTCCGCTCTTATGCTGAATATCTGGGCTTAAACAGTGATCGCATTGTTCAGTGTTATAAAGAAGAAGCTCTTCCGCAACAAAAAGAAGAAAACTCTATGGCGGCATCTGTGTCTACACATAAAATTATGACAAAACCCAACCGCCGGCAAATTTTAATCGGTGTGGCGGTTGTTGTGTGCATATATTTAGTTTGGCTGTTGGCTTTCTGTAAATCTGAATCGGTATCAGAACAAAACATCTTGCCGGAAACCGAAAGTTTGTCGGCAACGGAAGATTTGCCGCCGCTCGGACTGTCTTCCTTGACTGGCAGCGCCGCCTCAAACGAAACGCCTGCTAAAGGACAAAGCCTGTTGACGCCGCCGGAAAATACGCTAACAGATAGTTTGGCACAAACCGATTCGCAAATAAAAATCACAAATGACAGCTACCCTGATGATGCGGTTGTTTCTGAAGAATCTTCGGCTAAAACCGATTCGCGCATTGTCGTAAAATTTAAAGGGGAATCTTGGTTTGAAATTCGCGATGATGAAAAAATTTATATCACCGGCGTTTTTGAAAACGGCTACGTTTATAATGTGCCCAATGTTTCAGGTTTGCGGATGTCTGTCGGCCGTTATTACAATGTGGATGTGTATATTGACGGACAACTCACCCGTGTTGCACGTCCGCGCAAGCAGACAAACATTGCTTTAGACCCGTTTTTGAACCATTAGCACAAAAAGCATTTTAAGAAATGGCACAGTGTTTTTCTGCGCCGTTTCTTTGTTTAAATAAGTAGGAATAAAATATGGAAAAATTACAAAATGTCCGCGGCACGTATGATTTATACGGCGCCGCCAAAAGAAAAGCCAAAAAAGTAATTGCGACAGCCTCCGAAGTTGCGGAAAAATACGGTTTTGAAGAAATTGAAACGCCGGTTTTTGAATTTACCGAAGTCTTTTCGCGCAATTTGGGTGAAACCACCGACATCGTTACCAAAGAAATGTATTGTTTTGAAGACCGCGGCGGCGAAAGTTTGACACTTCGTCCCGAAGGCACTGCCGGTATCGTCCGCTCATTTATCTCCGAAGGAATGCAGCAAAATCTTCCGGTAAAATTATATTATGCCGGTCCAATGTTCCGTTATGAACGTCCGCAAAAGGGTCGCCAGCGCCAATTTACCCAATTCGGTGTGGAGATGTTAGGCGTGGCAACACCACAAGCTGATATTGAGGTAATTGCCATGGCCTATGAATTTTTAGAAAATTTGGGTCTGGCCGGTGCGGTAACGGTTGAGATAAACTCGTTAGGCGATGCTGAAAGCCGCAAAACTTATCGCGAAAGGCTTGTTGCTTATTTAAAACAACATTATGATGAGTTATCCGAAGACAGTAAAAACCGGCTGGAAAAAAATCCGCTGCGCGTGTTGGATTCTAAAGAAGATTGCGATAAAAAAATTGTTGAAAACGCGCCTCTTTATACCGACAGCTTAAATGAAACCTCCGCCGTTTTTTTCCAAGAAGTGTTAAAAGGTTTAGATTTGCTCGGCATTAAATACCGTGTCAATAACCGACTAGTCAGAGGGTTGGATTATTACGCACATACCGTTTTTGAATTAACCACCGATAAACTCGGCGCACAAGGAACGGTTTTAGGCGGCGGCCGTTATGATGGTTTAATTGCGCAAATGGGCGGTGGCGATGTCTCCGGTATCGGTTGGGCTTGCGGCGTAGAACGCTTGAGTATGCTTTTAGAAAAAGATGTTGATTTACCGCGGCCGATAGCCGTTGTACCGGTCGGCGACGACGCTCAAGAAGCTGCACTCAAAATTGCTTATGATTTGCGCAAAGCCGGTTTCAGAGTTGAACACGGTTATTCCGGAAATTTAAAAAAGCGTATGATAAAGGCCAATAAAGCAAATGCATATAAAGCCGTCATTATAGGCTCTGACGAATTGTCTGCCGGCAAAGTCACTATTAAAGATTTAGACAGCGGCAACC
Source organism: uncultured Alphaproteobacteria bacterium (assembly GCA_944393205.1). Lineage (GTDB taxonomy): Bacteria > Pseudomonadota > Alphaproteobacteria > RF32 > CAG-239 > CAAFZY01. Next base: position 20,641 of record CALXZI010000016.1, read on the forward strand.
AAAAAAGCGTGGATTTGAACAATCTGATTGAGGAAATTTAAGATGAATTTTGAAGAAAAATTAGACGGTGTTATTCGCCGTCATGAAGAAATTGAAGCCTTGCTTGCCGCCGGAACATCCGGTGAAGAATTGGTTAAGCTCAATAAAGAATTTGCTCTGTTGGCACCGGTCGTTGAAGCAGTCAAAAAATACCAAAAAAACATAAAAAACGCTCAAGAAGCCAAACAAATGATGGAAGATTCCTCTCTGGATAAAGAAATGCGCGACATGGCAGAAGCGGAATATTACGAACTTAAAGAAAAACTTCCGGAGATGGAACGTGAAATCAAGGTGTTGTTGCTGCCAAAATCGGAAGATGATGAGAAAAACGCCATTTTGGAAGTTCGCGCCGGCACCGGTGGCGATGAAGCGGCTTTGTTCGCGGCCGTTTTGTTTGAGATGTATCAACGTTACAGTCAAAAACACGGCTGGAAATTTGAATTGATTGATGCCAATGAAAACGGTTTGGGCGGATATAAAGAAGCTTCAGCCAAAATCACCGGCAAAGACGTATTTGCCAAGCTCAAGTTTGAATCCGGCGTCCATCGCGTACAGCGCGTTCCAATAACTGAATCTCAAGGACGGGTACACACATCCGCTGCCACCGTTGCTGTTCTGCCTGAAATTGAAGAAGTAGACCTATACATTAATCCGGCAGATTTAAAAGTTGATGTTTATCGCGCATCAGGTGCCGGCGGGCAACACATTAACAAAACGGAATCTGCCGTCCGCATCACCCATATTCCAACCGGCGTTGTGGTTCAATGCCAAGATGATCGCTCACAGTTCAAAAACCGCGAAAAAGCCATGAATCACTTGCGCGCAAAGCTTTATGATATGCAAAAAGAAGCTATTGATGCCGATTATTCTGAAAAACGTAAATCCATGGTTGGATCCGGTGACCGCAGCGAACGCATCCGCACATATAACTATCCGCAAGGGCGTGTGACCGATCATCGCATTAATTTAACTTTATACAAACTAGATGATGTTGTATCCGGCGAAGCCTTGGATGAGATTATTGATGCCTTAATCACTGAAGATCAAGCACAACGTCTGGCCGAATTAGATTAAACTTTCCAAATTTTTTAACACCCTTTGCTACCTTATCTCCCACTATCAGATGCAGGGTGATTCTTATATTGGAATTTAACAACTTCAGAAACACAATAAAAGGTATAAACACGTTGATATCTTTTATTTTGCGCTTGGTAAAATTTGCGTTTTGTTGTATCTTTTTTAGAGTTTGAAATAAAAAAACAGGGGTTAGAATGACAGAATTAACCAATGAAGAATATTTGAAAAGCGAACAAGAATATAATGCCGATTCCATCAAGGTGTTAAAAGGTCTTGATGCGGTGCGCAAACGCCCCGGAATGTACATCGGCGACACCGACGATGGTTCCGGTCTGCATCATATGATTTATGAAGTTTTGGACAACGCCATTGATGAAGCGTTAGCCGGATATTGTGACCGCACCGTAGTCATCCTTAATCCGGATGGCTCGGCCACCATTCGTGACAACGGACGCGGCATGCCGGTTGATATGCACAAAGAAGAGGGCGTGTCGGCAGCGGAAGTGATTATGACCGAACTTCACTCCGGCGGCAAGTTTGACAACAATTCCTACAAAGTTTCGGGCGGTTTGCACGGCGTGGGTGTGTCGGTGGTTAATGCTTTATCAACATGGTTAAAGCTGCGTATTTGGCGCAACAACAAAGAATATTACGCCGAATTTGCCGATGGCAATGTGGTTAAGCACGTTGAAGTTGTTGGCGACGCGCCGGGGCGCCACGGCACGGAAGTTTCTTTTTTGCCGTCGCCGCAAACGTTTACCCAAACCGAATTCAGCTTTGAAACGTTGGAACGCGCCATTCGTGAAAAAGCGTTCTTGAACTCCGGTGTTTATTTGAAATTGGTGGATAATCGCGGCGCCGAACCCAAAGAAGAAGTTTTTCATTATGAGGGCGGTCTATCGGCGTTTGTCAGCCATTTAAACAAAGCCAAAGCGCCGTTGCATGAAAACATTATTGCTTTTTCGGGCGAAGTAAACGACATTGCCGTAGAAGTGGCGATGCAATGGACAAATGCTTATAATGAAAGCATGCTTTGCTTTACCAACAATATTCCGCAAAAAGACGGCGGCACGCATTTGGCCGGTTTCAGGGGCGCGCTAACTCGTACAATTAACAATTACATCAGTGAAAACGGTTTGCTTAAGAAAGATAAAAACGTAATTACCGGCGAGGATATGCGCGAGGGTTTAACTTGCGTTCTGTCGGTCAAAGCACCGGATCCAAAATTTTCGTCACAAACAAAAGACAAGCTTGTTTCTTCCGAAGTGCGGCCTGTGGTGGAAGGTGTTGTCGGCGACAAACTCAAAGAATGGTTGGATGAACATCCGAGTGAATCAAAAATAATCGTCGGAAAAATCGTAGAGGCTGCCACCGCCCGCGAAGCTGCCCGCAAAGCCCGCGAGTTAACGCGGCGTAAAGGCGTGTTGGATATTTCTACTCTGCCGGGAAAATTAGCAGATTGTTCGGAAAAAGATCCGGCTTTATCAGAAGTCTTTATCGTTGAGGGTGATTCCGCCGGCGGTTCGGCCAAACAGGGACGCGACCGCAAGAATCAAGCAATTATGCCATTGCGTGGTAAAATTCTGAACGTGGAGCGCGCGCGCTTTGACAAGATGCTTAATTCGGCGGAAATCGGCACGATTATTACCGCTTTAGGTACGGGAATTGGTCGTGATGATTTTAATGCGGATAAATGCCGCTATCATAAGATTGTGATTATGACCGATGCTGATGTGGACGGTTCGCACATTCGCACGTTGCTTTTGACGTTTTTCTACCGCCAGATGCCGGAGCTGATTGAACGCGGCTATGTCTATATTGCTCAACCACCATTGTATAAAGCCAAACGCGGTAATTCCATTATCTATTTAAAAGATGACCGCGAGATGGAAGATTATCTTATCCGCGGCGGTTGCGATGAGGCGGCTCTGGAAATGGCTAATGGTGAAAAGATTTTGGGGCAAGATTTAATCAGTTTTGTGGAAAAAGCGATGAAAGCCCGCAGTTTGCTTACGTCCTTAAGCGTTAAAGCGCCGGAAAAAATTGTGGAGCAAATGGCTATTGCCGGTTTGTTCAATCCGGAAGTTTTGCAAAATAAAGAGCGGTTAGCGTCTGAACTTGATAAAATCGCCGCCAGATTGGATGATATGGAAGCCGAATATGATAAAGGCTGGAAAGCGGAAATTTTAGCCGACGGCAATATTTCTTTCAACCGAACGTTGCGCGGGGTTAAAGAAGATCACATCATCGGCGCAATTGTTACCGAAAGTGCCGAGGCTAAAGTCTTAAATGATATGCGTGGATTTTTAGTGGAAAATTTTGCCGAACCTTCCAAACTGGTTTCAAAAAACGGCGGTGAAAAACGTATTGACGGACCGGTTACGCTGGTTGATGCAGTGATGAGTGCCGGCAAAAAAGGCATTACCCTGCAGCGTTATAAAGGTTTGGGCGAGATGAACCCTGAACAGCTTTGGGAAACAACCTTGGATCCGGAGGCACGTTCTTTGCTGCAGGTAAAAATTGACCATATGGAAGAAGCCGATGAGGTGTTCTCTACCTTAATGGGCGATGTGGTTGAACCGCGTAAAGAGTTTATTCAAGAAAACGCCTTAAACGTGGTCAATCTGGATATTTAAGATTGGTTTTCAAGCATAACCCGAGCTGCAAAGCTCGGGTTTTTAATTAAGCCAATGAACATAAAAGCGGCATCCGGTGGAACTTTCATTGCATTGATGACAAAGAATGTCAATGTCGTCAAAAGTGATGTTTTTGATGCATTTAAGGTTGCCTGTGCAATAGTTGTTTCCGTAATAAGTATCGGAGTTGGCAACTTCGGATTGTCCGCTGTCTTCGGAAATGTAGTGTCGGGCTGTTGCAATCCGCTGCAATTCGTCGGCATAGGCTTTATAAACATTGACAAGATTGCGGCAGATTTCTTTACGATTACCGTGTTTACCAAATTCATACCCGATACCGTAGGTAACCGAGTGGGCAAAGAACCAGACATGATTGTCAAACATATCTGTTAAAAACTTGGTATCTGTGGAATCTAAAACGATACCATCCGGCAATAAATTCAGTTTGCTTAGCAGCTCGGAATATATATTGCTTTCGCTGCCTTCTTGTGCTAATGGCGGATGTAATTGCATGGCGTTATTGATAAGAAGACTCAAGGCCTCCGCCTGCTTGTTGAGCTTGTATTTAAGCATAGCTTTGGAGTAACCCGAAACAGCCCCGACGCTTAATACTCCAACAATTGCCAGCACGCCCAACATTTCCACCATAGATCGTCCGTTTTCCCGCATAATTTCCTCTCAATATAACAAAAACGTCAATTTTTACGGAATTATAAACCGTTTTTTTTTTTTGCAATTTTAAAGAGTCTCGTGGGGATAAGTTACCGCCTTAAGGTTGTTTTTCCTTTGAAGCGATGATATCGGCAAATACTAGAAATTATAAAATTAACCGTTTCATTTTAAGTATTTTTAACCTTTCTCTGTCATTGTCCTTTTTAGGAGGCAAAACATGAAATATCCATTGTATGAAAAGGCCAAAGAATTATTGTATTCCGAATATCAAAAAAATTTTGAAATCGTCAAAGACAGTCCATACCACAAACGTTATGTTGATGAAAAAATCAGACATTCCTTGCAGGTATCCGGTGCAGGAAATGGCATCTTAAAACATGAGACATATTTTCAAAACCGCGCACCGGAATTTGTTGATATTGCAAAAACAGCTATCTTACTGCATGATATTTTCAGATTTAGCGAGGTGCGAATTCTTTACGAAACAGGAAATAAAGTAGATCACGGTGTTTTAGGTGCGGATTTCTTAAAAAAACTGCCTGATTTTAACAGCGTTTTGATTACTTTGCCTATTAAACATCATGGGCATATGATAGAATGCATGTACGAAGATGCGGAATATCAAAATATTAAAGATGAACAACTTAAAGAAGATATCAAACACATCGCTTTTGCCGTACGTGATGCTGATAAAATCGCCAACTGGCAGATTATAGTCAACGAATTTGATTTCGTTAAAACAGTCTGGCTTCCTCATCCGGAAGACTCTTCGGAAACGCAGAGCACCATACCGCCGGAAGCTTGGGAATATTTCACAAGACAAGAAGTTATTCCCCATTCTATCATCAAAACCCACACCAACGCTGGCGAAATGATATCCACCTTATGTTGGTTGTTTGACATAAATTACCGTTATTCAGTTTTTTATTGCAACAAGCTAAATCTATTCGCCAAGTTTTTACACCTATTTGAGCGAATAAATCTTAAAGCAGAAAAAGTATCCGATATTCAAAAAATTGTATATGATTATTGCAAAAAAAAATTTGATATGGATATTTTGTGATATGAAAAAGCCCCGTTAAAACGGGGCTTAAATTTTTACGCTTTGACTTTTTCAACTTGGGAAAATTCCAGCTCAACCGGCGTGTAACGTCCGAAGATGGAAACTGAAACTTTCAAACGTGATTTTTCACTGTCAACTTCTTCAACCACGCCGACAAAAGAGGCAAACGGCCCATCCGTAACACGAATTTGCTCACCAACCTCAAAATCAACCACGGTTTGCGGGCGCTCAATACCTTCTTCCATTTGTTTGATAATACGTTCAGCCTCGGCATCACTGATTGGTTGCGGTTTGTTGCGGCTACCTAAAAACCCGCTGACGCGCGGCGTGTTTTTAACCACATGCCAACATTCGTCCGACATTTCCATTTTAACCAAAATATAGCCGGGGAAAAACTTATGTTCGGCGTTGACTTTGGTTCCTTTTTTGATTTCCACCACTTTTTCGGTCGGAACCAAAACGTCCAAAATTTTATCTTCCATTTTTTTCAAAACGGCTTGTTCTTTCAAGGATTCCGCAACCTTTTTTTCTGATCCGGAATAAACGTTAACGACATACCAGCGTGCGGCCATAATTTATGCTCCCAAACCCAAGATTAAGCGGACAGCCCAACCTAAAAAAACATCAACAAAAAAGAAAAATACAGCAGCAATTGCTACAATGATAATAACCATCGCGCTAACATGCGAAACTTCTTTTTTGGTCGGCCAAGTAATTTTTTTGACTTCCTGACGAACCTGTCTGAAAAACTGTATCGGACTGACTTTCACCTTGGTATCCTATCTTTAAAAATTGTTTTTTCTTCACCCCAACACCTTACGCCGCATACACAAACAAGCGGCGCAAAATATTGCGCTTGTTGCCGCCACAATATTAAATTATTTCCGCTCTGTCAATAGGTAACTTGTGTTTTATCATTGCTTTTGACAACGTACACAACAGGTTTTATATACCGTCAATATTAAAACAAATAAATCTTGACTCTTGTTATATATTGTTGTACAAAACTGACAGAAAATCATTATTAAGAAATTACTTCCTTTCTTTTCCATAATTCAGGTAAAAAAAGAAAATGGCAGGAACTTTGGCTTTGACATTGTTTATTTTAAAAATCTTCCTGTTTTCTTTCCCTTGGAACGCGGCGTTTCAAGGGTTTTCTTTTATCTGCGTTCTTTTTCAATTCAAGAAGTTTTCCTCTCATTTTAAACATTCTCAATATATGGTTTACTTTTTTTGTTAGTATGATACGATGCGTTCCCTTTTATAAATAGTTATGTTTAATTATCAAAATTTTATTTTTATGCTGACTGTTTTTATATTCATCGTGCTGGCTTTTGCCGTTGCTATCACGTTTTTAATTATCACTTATTTGTATATGAGGCTTGCTGTTTGGCGATGCAAATTGGTATACAATAAAAAAGCCGGCATCTGGCTTTTGCCGTTTTGGGCAATAGGCGCCGGATACATTAAATACCGCAACCTAAAGCAACGAAACATTTTATTGTTGCAAAAGAGCTATGAAAAAACAAACCAATACATCTTTCATCAATATCAAGTTGAAGATTACATTGATTTTGATATGGCAAGATTTCTAGCTTTTTCATGGTTTAGCAAGCGTTTTTTTACCAAGCTCGCCCAAGAACAGCCTTGAGCCGGCATTATTAAAAAAGTCCGCAAATGGCGGACTTTTTTAATATCGTTTTTTACTTTTAAATATCCCCCCAAAAAAAACAACGATAAAATCAAATAATTTCCGCAAATTTGTTGTTTTATCTCCTGTTTTGATATGTAAAAACTAAAGCTGCAACACCCTGAAAAACAGGTGAAAGAAAAGATTTGACTTTTTGATAAACGCTATTAATATTCAATTAATAAAAATTACTATGTTAAACAATTAAACATACTTTATTATGGTTAGAGAAGAATATCTTAATCCAGAATTTATGTATAAGTTCATAAATTCTTTGTGTAAAGCAGATGGTTGGATTATGTACTTTTTTGCTTTCGGAAAATTGACGTATCAAAACTTCAAACAACCTACACTCATGCAAAATAATCACGGATATAACATGGTGTATAAATTTCAGGTATATAAACTCCGAGATGATAGTTTTAATTACGGTAAAAACATAACATGGAAAGGCAAAGAAGTTATCTATGTTAATAGCAGCAATTTGGCAGAAAACATTATCTGTAAAGACATTTATTTTGATATTCTTAATGAATGTTTTGTAGAGCACGATGATACCGTCTTAAATTTTGAAGAATTTCCTTCTTTTTTCAAGCTGAATAATCAATTATATTATGGGGTATACAATCAACCAAAGGTTTTAAAATATCATTATAGCAAGGCACGAAACTGTTATAACCTTGAAAATTATATGCATACAATGGATATTAATTTACACAACCTTTTTGATCCGCATAATCTTTTATGTAATATGATTGATAAAGCCAATAGAATATATAAGCAAAATTCGCATGAGCGCTGGGAGTTTTTGTTCAATACACAAAAAGAAGCAAACTTAACAATCAAAAAAGTTCTGACCCAAGACTATAAATCTTGCGAATGTGAAAAATTCTATAAAATTGAGGAAAATTTTTACAGTAAATTATCTAATAAAGACGGCTATATTAAACTGCATATTCATAAACCCGAATTTCCGATTTTTTACACTGATAATGTTTTGGAATTAACCATTCCTATTACAGAAGCTGTGGAAGAATTAAGTCACAAGGTCAGCAAGGCTCTATATAGCATTCAAGAAACAATTACTCTGCTGGCTAATTCTATAGGACAGCTAATGTCCGAAAGATTAGCTGATTACTATTCCTCGGCATTCCACGCTAAAATGAAAGATATATTATATAATTTTTCAGGTTATACTTTCATAGAATTAATACAGGAATGCCATAAAGTTGCAATGAACTGGACACGAGACAAGAGAGAAGAGTATAACAATATATCAGAAAATCTGGCAAGGCAGAGTTCACGGGCTACAAAAGATATTTCGCAAATTAACGGCTGCTGTGAGGCTCTTTGTTCAAATATAAAAAAAATAAAAACTTCAGAGTTTTCGCTAAATACCTTGCTTGAAATATCAAATGGCTTTAAGCTGTTGGAAGCCTGTACAAAAGAATAACCTTCTATCTGTAAGTAAAGGAAGCTCTAAAAAGCTTCCTTTTATTGTTTAAATTCAAAACTCTTACTTCCAAAAAATGGCGGCAAAGATGTGCTTATTATATTAAGCGTTTTTTACATACTAAATACATTTAGTTATTCCCAATTAGACGAGATTTTATGAAAGAAGACGCATTAAAGCGTCTTCATCTTGAGTGGCAGGAATATAGGATAATATACGGCTTTTTTTCTAACAAAAAAATTTTTAATCGGCTTGTTTGTGCATATTCTTATAATAATCAGCGGCCTCTTGAAAAATTTCTCTTCTCAACTCTTTGCCGTTTTGTTTCATTTTTTCAAACGTATTTTGTTCTTTTTCTTGTATTTCAGGATTTCCGCTTAATACTAAATTTTCAATCGGTGGCAAAGGCACAAATCCATCATCTTGTTGCAATGAATTTTTTATGCCGTTTTGCAAAATCGTTTTAGCATAATAAGCCATCAATCGTCCATGCTTTGTCTGATTCTTGTCTTTAAATTGGACATTATTATGTTCCGCTTCATTAACCAAAAAAGGTCCACAATCTTCATACCATTCATATTTCTGCTTAATCAAAAATAAATTACCTTGTTTTTTAGCAAAGAAACAAGGCTTTAAATCAAACCATCTATTATTTTCTATGCCTTCTTGATCTTTAGAATCTTCAGCATCAAAACGCTTACGTTCTTCTATCTTTCTAATTTCAATATAACGGTCAAAAAAATTATTTTTTAAAGGTACATTATCATCATATGCAGATTTAAAACTTATAAATTCTGACTTTGAAATTCCCAAAGGACATGCCGGAGCTTGGGCAATAACCAGCATTTGTGACTGTACTTTTTTTCTATCTTGTACACTATATCCTAACTCTTT
>CALXZI010000017.1 GCA_944393205.1 uncultured Alphaproteobacteria bacterium
CATGCACCGAGAGTTTATCGCGTTCATTAAGCTTCCATTCTTTGCTCAAATTAAAGCCCAATCCGCCTTCAACCGATAAGTTGTTGACCGCGTCCGCCTTAATGGCGTTGGCTTTGTTCTTGTCTTCGCGAATACGGTTTTGATAATAACCCAACACATTGAACTCTGCTGTCGGCTCTACCTTAACAAAGCCCAAATCCATTTCATAACGAACAGCGTTGCTCAACCCGTATATCCATTCGCTCAAATCCGATTCAAACACATCCGATGATGTCCGACGTTTGTATTCGCCATCGCCGTATCCAAAGCGCGCAACAGAAGCCCACTTCAGACCGTTTTTCGCTTTGTACGATACCGGTACCAACGCTTGTATCATGATTTCTTTGCGCGATGAATCATCATCGTAGTTGCTGTTAAACTGCGTGATGCTCATGCCCAAACCGCTACGCAGACCGTTCTCATACTCATTGTCATACATAAAGTACATTGTGTTGGCATAGTTCTCATAACCGGTCAATGTGCCTTTCGTATCACGCGCCTGATACAGAAAATCATAACCAACCATCTTGCGTTCTTTGCCTTCTGTCGTAAACAATTCTTTGTTCAACGAATTGTTCAAGCTCCGCAACACCGTCATGTTCTCCCAGCTGAAGTTCGGCAGCAAGCCATAACCCAATAGCTCCGCCTCGGCTGAACGATATGACGCCGCATTCGGCGCTGCTTTTAACGCGTCAAACAGTTGCTCGTTCTTCTCGGCTTTGTAGTTCTGCTCCAAATATGCGGCTATTGAACTTGCCGACGAAAGATTATTAAACGACTCTCTCTTCATCACGATATCGGCCGCACCGTCTTCGCCTTCCTCAATTGATGCTTCAAACATCGCCGACTGCGAAGCGGCCGCAACATCAATGTTTTGACCTTTAATCGCTCCTTCTTCGCGATATTCGTCTTCAAAACCGCTTTGAACCACCGACGCGTCTACCGCCGCAGTGCCGATTACTTCCCCGCTTGCTTCAACCACACCGCCTTTGGCCATCCGTAAAGATGTGCCGTAAGCGTCAAAATCAAAATCGCTCATAACAGACATTAAGCTCGCGTTGACTAAAGTTGAACCTTCAGCCAAGACAATATAATTGCCGTTGGTTGCACTTCCGCCGCAGGTTCCCTCGCATGCAACGCCGTTGAGATTTATCGTTCCGGTGTTGGTTACCGTCGCCTCGTCGGTCGCGTATATACCGTATATACCCCCGTCAGAACCGTTCACGTTTATCGTCCCGCGGTTATTTACATTGCCGCCGCTAGCATAAATGCCATAAGCATTTTTCGTACTCGCACCTGTTACGGTTATCGTCCCTTCGTTTTTAATTTCCGAACCTTCAGAATAAATACCGTAAGCATCACCTGTACCGCTGGCGGTTACCGTAATAGATGAACTCCCATCGTTAAGAACACTCTGACCGGTGGAATAAATACCATAAGCATTACCTATACCTTCTGTTTTAACAATGATTTTTCCTCCTCTAGAATTGGAACCCTGAAATTGTGTTGAATACAAACCATATGCATTGCCGTGCAAAGCAGTCACATCAATTGTTCCAAAATTAGAAGCTGACAACAATATTGTTTCGTCGGTATAAACACCATATGCATTACCCGTTCCGTTACTGACAACCTCTATTTTAGCATCCTTGTTTTCACCGCTTCCATTTGTAAAATCAGAAATAGAATAAACACCATAGGCATCGGCATTGGCATTTTCCACATGAATAGTTCCGTTATTTTTATCAAAACCGGAATCATCATCATATAGATAGATACCATAAGCTGTTCCTGTTCCCGTTCCTGTTCCTATAACGTTGATAAGTGCATTGCTTTCATTAGCTCCCGACACACCAACATCGTCTTCATTTTTAGCCAAATAAGCACCATACAAAGTCCCTGCTCCGGAACCGGTAACCGAGATTTTTCCATTGCTTTTATTTTCAAAACTTCCGCCCAGAACCGAAACGCCGTAAACATCGCCTTGACCGCTTGCTTGAATATTTCCAGAATTGGCCAATGTTCCGTTTTCATTCCGAACAGCATATGCAACACCGTTTGATTTATTTTCCGCTATAATATTTCCACTGTTAGTCAAAGTCCCGTTACTGCCTGCAAAATCAACACCAAAAACTTCTCCTTGTGCAGCAACGGCTCTAACCGTTCCGCTTTGCGTAATTGCGCTTTTATCAGCCTTAATACCGTATACATTACCCTTATTGGAAGAAGCTATAATGCTTCCTTGTGGATCATTTTGAACTTGAGCCAAAGAAACATTCAAACCATAAGCATCGCCATTAGCCGTATAAGCGGATATAATACCGGCACTCATAGATGACCCGTTTAAGACAGTACTTGTTCCGGCAGTACCGGCGAACAAATGATAAACGCCATAAACATCACCGATTTGCGTCTCTAAATCAATTCGTCCAAGATTACTGACAATTGACGCGCTCGTCGTATTGCCGACATACATACCATATACGTTGCCTCCTTTACTTTCGCCTGTAATAACCCCTCTTGCGGTATTTGTCAGCGACGCGCCTGATTGCAGATACATGCCATAAACATCAGTCCCGCCTGAAACTGTAATGGTAGACGAATTGCTACCGGTACCAACAGCCCCACTGGTACGTGACCTCTGGACTGTCATACCGTGAGCCTCGCCAGAATTGGAAGTAACGGTGATTGAGCCGGAATTATCAACTTCAGAGCCTGTAACACCGCTTGCCTTACCTGAATCGGAAGTAACCGTAATTTCGCCGCTATTGGTTACATTCAATCCGGCCACAATCCCGAGAGAATCTCCAGAAAGGGCGGAAACGGTGATTTTTCCACCGTTGACCACAGACCCCAACATGCTGCCAATACCGCTTGCCGCGCCATGAATATCTTCCGGATCGTCCGGACGATTATACGTATTGCTGACATTAATAACCGACCATTCGTGCTCATTATATACATTCGCCGAACTGGTAATACCGATAGCTGAACCGGAGCCATCGTTTGTCACATTAATAACGCTTGAAAGCTGGGTAGAAAAATCATCGCCGATGCTTGAAATATAATCGCCGTTATGCACGTCGTGACTTTTGCCGAATATGCCATAAGCATAACCGGCGCCATGATTTTCCACATCAATAAGCGCCGAGATTGTACCTTCACTGTCGGCATTTATCACAGCATATAAATTGTACGCCTTCACGCTATCAGGATAAAGCCCATACACAGACGAATCTGAATTATTGATGATAGAAATACCGGAATGTTGTTCCACCTTACCGGTACTGTTAATTTCAGAATAACGGTTATAAAGTGTATTTTTGTCCCCTTTATAATCCGTTGCCGTTGTCGGATCATATTTCATTCCATACACATCGGCGTATTCATTGTTAACATATTCCACCGTCTCCGGATTGTCATTATAATTACGATTATCGTTCAGCACGACCACATCTTCAGTTTTTTTCACACACACGCCGTCGCCATTCAAACCGTAATCAGGGTAGCAGACACAGGCATTGCCGACTTGCTCACCGCCGCCACATTCCAATTTTTTGAAACAAAGGCCGCTGCTTTCGTCTTGCGAGTAATAACCTTCAGCGCATGATTTGCAATCTGGACCATCATAGCCTTCATGACAGACGCATTGATCATTGACCTGATCGCCATGAGCGCCGCAGTCAAGCTTGTCATAGCAAACACCGTCGTCACCCATAAAATGGCTGTTATCGCATTTATTATCACAAGTCGTGCCGTCCCAAGCATAGCCCTCATCGCACACGCATTGGCCACCAACCGACTCGCCATGCTCACCGCATTCAAGAACTTTCACGCACTTTCCATCATCCTGAAGTTCATAACCGCTTACACAGGCATTATCGCAAGAAGTTCCGTCATAAGCGTGATTATCAAAGCAAGTGCAAGTGTTGCCTTTTTGCTGACCATATGTGCCGCACTGTAGTTTCAGATAGCACCAACCTTCTGTATATATATAATTTTCTGCACATGCCGTACAATTTGGCTCTGAAAAACCTTCCTTGCATACGCATTTATCATTAACTTGTTCGCCGTAGCCTTTATCTTGATTACAGCTCATTTTCGGATAACAAACACCGTCGGTTCCTTTAACATAATCAGCGGCGCAGTTAGAGCAAAGCCCCTGTGCATCGTTAACATAGCCGGTTGCACAGACGCATTTATCCTTATCTTGAGCACCAGTCGTACCAATTTTACCATTACATTTCAAATCTTTATAGCAAACGCCGTCAGATCCTTTAACATAATCAGCGGCGCAGCCAGAGCAAAGCCCCTGTGCATCGTTAGCATAACCGGTTGCGCAGACGCATTGATTGCCAACTTGATTACCGGTTGTATTTGGGTGTTCGGAACATTTCAAATCTTTGTAGCAAAAACCATCTGACTGTTCTTGATACCCAGGCACGCATTCGCAATGATCCACAAACCATTGCGAATGTGGTTTTGAAGCGCATGGATCGGGATCTTCCCCGCCACCACCTCCGCCACCGCCGCCTCTACCGGCAGCCAGTGCCACACCGCCACCCACGGCAGCCACGCCCAATGCAACCGCACCGGCCGTTCCCCAAGCAAAGCCGCAGTTTTGATCTTTATCAGCTCCCATTTGCGCCAACAATCGCATAGCATAAGTATCGTCATTTTTCTTTGCCATACAATAAGCGGAAAGCCCCTCATCGCTTTTGACATCAATATTGTAACCCATATTTTGCAGACGTCTTATTTTGCTGATCTGATTGGTTCGCGCATAATTGTAAAACGAATTGACAATCTGCGGCGACACGGCAACAGCATCAAGACTTAACGACATGGCCGCAACAAAAGCAACCACCGCCTTGCAATAACGAGAAGTAAAAATTTTCATGGCGCACCTCAAAAAAATATGGGTAAACTAATTCAATATAGCAATATCATAAAATGGTAAATAATTTATTATGCCTTCGCGGCAATCATAAAAATAAAAAAACGTTTTCCGATTTCTAAAATTTTAACAACGGCAGAATATCAAAAAGATAAACCATCTTCTTGTTTTTCTTGGGTTTTATCGTCAAAAACGGAATAAAACCAAACAGCTTAATCCTATAACAACGGTATTTTTTTTCATATTCATGTTGATAAGCGGGATATTGATTAGCAATCTCAAGCCGGATTTTTTTTGCCCTATTTCTTATTTTGCTTCTTTGTGTTTGTGAGGTGTTTCCCGCATGCCTTCTATACATAACCAAAGGTTCTTGTATATTGTGCATTTCCGTTACGGACATAAGTTCGGCGCACAATTTATAATCTTCCGCCGGAGAATAATTTTCACGATACCGTATCTTATGCGCATCCAAAAGCGAGCGCCTAATCATGCACGATGTATGGGAAATATAATTATCCTGCGTCATCATAATTCTGATTTCAACATCATCTTCCGGCGGGCAGAAAAGCCTTTTTTTATCTCCAAACCATTTTTCCCAAGCACCAACCACGCCGACATTCGGATGCGTATCCAAAAAAGTGACCTCCTTTTCAAGCCGCTGCGGCATAGAAAGATCATCATGATCAAATACGGCAATATATTCCCCCTTGGAAAGATCAATTAACTTATTCCTGCTTTGGGTTATACCGAGATTTTTCCTATTTTTGAGATAAACAATACGTCTATCCCGATAACTTTCAACCAATTTATCCAATCCTGCATTATCCGGAGAATCATTTAAAATAATAAATTCAAAATCCTGAAACGTTTGGTTTAAAATGCTTGTAATGCTTTCTCGCAAATGCTCTAGATTTGTGTTATAAATCGGCATCAACACCGAGACCTTCGGACTTTTAAGCATCCTTGTTCTCCAACAATCGGTTCACTCTTCTTAAAAATTCAGACTTATCATATTGATTGATATGATCTGCCGCTGCTTGAATATATTTATTTTTATCTATTTGCCGCCGATAATAACGTTCCAAAATTTCACCCAGTTGCACGGCATCGCCGACCTTAAACAAAATGCCGCTTTTACCATGCTCCAAAATTTCATCAGGTCCGTCTTCGCAGTCGCTGGCAACAACCAATGTTTGACAAATCTGCCCTTCAATCAAAACTGTCGGTAATCCTTCGTTAAATGAACTCAAAACCAAAGCTTCGGCATTTCTCATCCATAAAAAAGGGTTTGATTTATTGCCCAAGAAAAATATCTTATTTTGCAGCCCCCATTGCTTGACTTTGCCTTGATAATATTCAAGCAAATCGCCGTTTCCGAGCAAAACCAAGTTAATGGCTGATTTGGTTTTCTCGTAAAACATTTTATATGCATCAAGCATTGTTTGTATATCTTTATCGGCGCTGACTCTGGCAACGTGCAGAAAATAAGGCTGATATTGCTTAAGCTCAACATTATTTTCCGATGCTTTTTGCCAAATGGCATCAATATCAAACGGATTTCTGATAACATAAACTTTCTGCGCCGCAGACGGAAACAAATTGACTAATTGCCTTTTGAAACTTTCCGTCAAACATACAATTTTATCATAAGACAACAGGTTATATCTTTTAAATTTTTTCTTTTTCCGAAAACGAACAAAGGCACCATGTATCCAGACAATTTTCTTTTGATTAGAACAAGTTTTGATATCGCAGACATTTGAAGATCCGTTCTTAAAATCAATTAAAAAATCATACGTTTCAAAATCAGGAATATATTTACCGATGTTGCGCAAATAAAAAAGATTTAACTTCCGTTTACCAAAATAAAATATTTTCTTTAATGGAGATTTGGGTTTGTTTTCACCTGTCAAATGCCAGATATCGTTTGTGTTTAGTTGCTTTATTGCCGGATTTAATTGTTGATAAAGATGATTTTTTTCAACATACCCCGTCCATACGATCAAAATTTCATGTCCTTGGGCGCATAACGCATTCAGAGCCGAAACCAAAACCTGTTCCACACCGCCGACAATAAAATCTTTCACAAAAAATATCAGCTTTTTTCTTGGCATAATTTATCCACCCTAAACAAACTTTGACAGATGACTTCGGACATTAATGAATTCCTCTGGCGTATGTTGTCTTCGGAAAGATATTTTGCACCAAGAAATCTAACAATGTCAAGATTTCAAAACCCGATATACAGAACATTTGATAAAAAAATGGTGGAATAATTTACTGTTTTTAGGTTTGGTTATCGGTATATTAAAAAGTCTATATCATGTTTTGAAAACATTTAGCTTTATGAATGACGCCCACACCGGTTATGATTATTGCGCACATCTTCTTTATGCTCAAGAAAGTAATGTTGAGTATTATAGATATAACTCACGTTGTGGCATAGAGTTTTGTTTTGGCAATTTACATTGCCTCACAAAGATAACAAAACGACGTCTCTTGCGGTAAAAAACACCGAAGCAACGGTGTTTTTTATCCTTGATTAACTTTTATCAAAAATTAGGGGTAAATTAGGGATAAAACCTGTTTCAAGGCAAAAAATAAAGCCTTGCCGATTCATCGCAAAGCCTTGAAAACTAAAATGGTGCCGACAGAGAGACTTGAACTCCCGACCCGCTGATTACAAATCAGCTGCTCTACCAACTGAGCTATGTCGGCATAACGGATTTCCTTATAAAGGAAGGTTTTTTTATTGTCAATAAAAATTTTACATCGTTTAGTGCTATTCCTCTGCTTTACAAACAAAGCTTTTTCCACCGTACGCAAAAATCAATCATCAACAACGATATACCAACCTTCTCCATACGGATTGTTCGGACTGTCTGCATCATAGCGGCTACCGGCACCGTAAGGATTGTTGATACTGTCGGGCGAATACCTGCTTCCGTAACGGCCGTAAGGATTGGAAATTGAATCCGGATCATAACGGTTGGCTGAAAGCCGACCGCGGTAATTTCCCTCGCTGTCGTATAGTTTCGGCGCATCGGTTGCATACGGATTGTTTGCCGAGGTGTTGCTGTAACGGCTGCCGTATTCCCCGTACGGATTGTTGATGCTGTCTGCATCATAGCGGCTGCCGGCGCCGTATGGATTTGCCGTTGAATCGGCATCGTAACGGTTGGCAGAAAGCCGCCCAATAACGCGAGACTGCACCGGTAAAGCCGCACATATAAATAACAAAAACAATATATAACGCATAACAACCTCATTAACAAACAAACATTTTGTACCTTATCATAAAATATGTTTTGACCGTTTACAATCAAAAATTTAATTTACCTGAAAAATCCCCTTAATAAGCCAATGATAAAACTTTTTATAAGTAATTTATTTGCTTGCAAAAAAGATTCAAAACCGTATGTTAAAAAAAAGGAGAAAAGACATGTCTGAATACAAAACAAAAGTACTTATCATCGGCTCCGGCCCCGCCGGATATACCGCCGGCATTTACGCCGCCCGTGCCGGCTTAAATCCGTTTTTGGTTTCCGGTCCGCAAATCGGCGGCCAATTGACCATGACCACCGATATTGAAAACTTCCCCGGCTTTGCCGAACCGATTTCCGGTCCACAGCTGATGGAAAACATGCGCGCACAGGCACAAAACGTCGGCGTACGCATGGTTAATGACAAAATCACCGAGGTAAATTTCAACACCCGCCCATTTGTCTGCAGTTCCGAAAACGGCAACAAATTCACAGCCGACACCGTAATTATCTCAACCGGTTCTTCCGCCCGTTGGCTCAATCTTCCTTCCGAGAAAAAATACATCGGTTTCGGGGTTTCGGCCTGCGCCACTTGTGACGGTTTCTTTTATCGCGGCAAAAATGTAGCCGTGGTCGGCGGCGGCAATACGGCAGCCGAAGAAGCGCTCTATTTAACCGGATTTGCCGCCAAGGTTTATTTAATCCACCGCCGCGATTCTCTGCGTGCCGATGCCGTTATGCAAAAGCGGGTCAAAGAAAATCCGAAAATTGAAATCGTTTGGGACAGCGTGGTTGATGAGGTTTTGGGCAGTGAACAGCCCTTGGGCGTTAACGGTGTCAAAATCCGCAACGTTAAAACCGACGCCGTAAGCGAGCTCATGATAGACGGTTTGTTTGTCGCCATCGGTCATCATCCGAACACCGAAGTGTTCAAAAACTTTCTCAAACTTGACAACAACGGTTACATCATGACCGCACCGGACGGTACCGCCACCAATATCGCGGGTGTTTTTGCCGCCGGCGACGTGCAGGATTCTAAATTCCGTCAAGCAATAACTTCTGCCGCCAGCGGCGCCATGGCTGCCATAGAAGCGGAAAAGTTTTTGCAGACACAGAACTGATACCGGCTGTGACTTTTAAAACGCCGCCCGAACGTTTATACGTAGGCGGCATTTTTTATGCTTGACATTTTTTCCAAATATTATATCTTAAAATTGTTCTTGGAGCTTGCAGGGCTTATAAGCTCAAGGACGTTAACCCGAGCCAGGTTGTTTAATCAGGGAAGATTTTATACCCTTTTTATATGCCGGCTCCTTTGTAAGGAGTTTTTTTAATGTCTGATTTCAAATATCGTCACGGTTTAAGCATCATGCGGGCGCAGCCTTTTCACATCGGACACGCCATGCTGATTGACCGTATGTTAAAAGAGTGCGAACGCGTCACCATCATTTTGGGTTCCATTCAGGAACAGGGAACATCCCGCAATCCATTTAACTACACCACCCGCAAAAAAATGATTCAAAACGTCTACCGCCACCGGCCGGAATATGAACGCTTAAAAATCATCGGCTTATTTGACATCAACAACCCCGCCGAATGGGGCGAATACGTTTTGGATTTCATCAGCGAAACTTTTCCGGATCTGCCCAAACCCGATGTTTATTACGCCGGCAGTGCTTACGACGCCCATTGGTTTAAGGAATGTTTTGAACATATTGAGCTGGTGGATCGCACCGACCCTTCTTTTCCGTTTGTCAGCGGCTCCATGATTCGCGACATGATAAAATACGGCGATGAACGCTGGAAAAATTTTGTGCATCCGGAAAATTGCCACATCATTGAAGATTATTTTTATCGGAAAAAAGCAATTATTTAATCTTTATTTTTCGGCGCACAATGCGCCGCCCGTCTGCGTCTTTCGCAGGGCTTATGGAAGACAGACGGTCATTTTAACCCTTAAATAAGCCTGAAAGGGAAAATATCATGAACAACCGTATCTTAATGCGGATAGATTTTCAAAACGATTTCGTTCACCCGAACGGAAAACTTTCCGTCGCCGCACCGGACTTGATTGAACGTCATCAAAAATTCGCCGCCAACCTCCAGCGTGGTATGTTTGATGCTGTCATAGATTCATACGACACGCATTTTTTGGAAACCTATCTCAACACCAATGAGGCCAAATCTTATCCGCCGCATTGCATTTTCGGCACCAAAGGCTGGCAATCGGCCGCGCCGTTTAAGGACAATATAGAACTCATCAAAATCTTTAAGGGTACCACCAACATCTGGCATGAAAAACACAACTACGCAATTTTAAGCGCTGAATGGCAAAACAAAAAAGTTTATCTTTGCGGCGTGTTAAGTGACGTGTGCGTTAAAGAAGCCATGGACGGCCTTCTCAAACACGGTGCCGAAGTTTGCATTTTGGAAGATTTGTGTTTGGGCTTAAACCGCCAAATCGGCGACATCTTAAACGACAAAGTTTACCGCCCGTTCATCAACGCTGGCAAATTGCACAGCATCTCCAGCGCTCAATTTTTTCGCACCTGCCTTTTAGAAAAAAAGACACAACACAATTTGGTTCATTTTAACAAGGGGAACAACCAATGAGAAACGATATTTTACAATCCGGAACACCTTTTTTCTGCGACTTATACCACCTGACCATGGCGCAAGCCTGGTTCAAAGATGGCAAACATCTGGAACCCAAAACTTCCGAAGCCTTCTTCCGCAAATGCCCGTTCGGCGGCAGTTATCTTTTAAGCGCCGGCTTGGGCGAATTTTTACAATGGGCGGAAAACTGGCAAATCAAACCGGAAGATATTGACTATCTGGCGTCATTAAAAAACCGCGACGGCAACCGTTTGTTTGCCAAAGACTTCCTGCAATTTTTAAACGGACAATACCTGCAGCTTGACATCCGTGCCGTTCCCGAAGGCGAAATCGTTTTCCCCAACGAACCGGTTTTAAGCGTCAGCGGTCCCTGTTGGCAAGTAGATATGATTGAATCGGCTTTTTTAAATGCGTTTAACGCCCAAAGCCTGATTGCCACCAAAGCTTCCCGCATGGTCACTGCCGCCGCTGCTGACGGAATCAAACGTCCGGTAATGGAATTCGGCCTCCGCCGCGCGCAGGATTTCGGCTGTTTTCTGCCCACGCGCGCCGCTTTTATCGGCGGCTGCTGCGGCACTTCAAACGTTAAAGCAGCACAATATTACGGCATTCCGCCCAAAGGCACCATGGCGCACTCGTTTGTCATGAGCTACGCCGATGAGCTTGATGCTTTCAAAGCGTATATGCGCGCCTCCGTCGGCAATACCATTTTATTGGTAGATACGTATGACACCCGCCAAGGTGTTAAAAACGCCATCCGTGCCGCGCAGGAAACCGGCATTGAACTTCAGGGCATCCGCATAGATTCCGGCGATCTGGCCTATTGGGCAAAAGAAGCAAAAGCCATGTTGGAAGCCGCCGGTATGCCCAATGTTCAGCTATTGGCATCCAACGATTTGGATGAGCACTTGATAGAAAATCTTGTCATGGTGCAACGTGCGCCGTATGACGCCTTTGCCGCCGGCACCAAACTGGTGACCGCTTATGACACGCCGGCTTTGGGCGGGGTTTATAAAACCAAACAGTATAACGGGGTGCCGAAAATCAAAATTGCCGAAGGCAAAACCACTATCCCCGGCGCCACAAACGTTATTCGTATTGTCAAAAACGGTATATTTGAAGGCGATATCATCACCCGACAAAACGATGAACTGATAAAAGACGGACGTCTGACCCGCACGCTCACTTCATGGCGTTTGAACAGCACCACCGGCGAGCGTGTTGCGTTTACGCAGAATCAGGAAGCTTATAGCCTCTTAAAACCGGTGATGGCAAACGGCAAAGTGATTGCCGATGACATCAATCGTTCTTTAACTGACATTCAAGCCGCCGCGACGCAAAACCTCAACCGTTTGGATAAAGCCTACAAACGCCTTGCCAACCCGCATCTTTACGGCGTAGGATTAGAGCAGAATTTAAATGATTTGCGGCAAAACTTAATTAAACAACATCAGGAGCGTTAAACCATGCATGAACAAATTTGGGAAAAATTAAAAGACGGTCTGCGGCAATACTGCCGACAAAACAACTTTCAAAACGTTATTTTAGGGCTTTCCGGCGGTATTGATTCCGCTTTGACGGCGGTGCTTGCCGCCGACGCTTTGGGCGGACAAAACGTAACCGCAATCATGATGCGCACCAAATACACCTCGCCGTTAAGTCTGGAAATCGCCCGCGAGATTTCCCGCCTGAATCAACTGCAGTATCACGAGTTGGACATAGATGCGCTGATTGCCGCCGAAACCGACTTCTTACGTCAAGCATTCGGTGAACAACCCAAAGGCATCGTGCTGGAAAATCTGCAGGCACGCGCCCGCGGCAAAATCCTGATGGCATGGTCCAACCAGTTTGGCGGGTTGGTTTTAGCTTGCGGCAACCGCTCCGAAATCGCCACCGGTTATTGCACCTTGTACGGCGATACCTGCGGCGGACTGGCGCCAATCGGAAGCTTATACAAAACCCAGATTTTTGAACTTGCCAAATGGCGCAACAATCTAAACCGTGTACTGCCAAGCGAAGTAATTGTGCGCGCCCCAAGCGCCGAACTTGCGCTCAATCAAAAAGACGAGAACACGCTGCCGCCTTATTCGGTGTTGGATAATATTTTGACACTTTATCTTGATAAACATTTGTCAAAAGAAGACATCATCGCCGCCGGTGCGGAGAAAAAAAACGTTGACTGGGTCATAAACCGCTACCACGCCATGGCGTTCAAACGCGCCCAGCTTCCCCCACCGCTGGAGATTTAAATTTTTATACAAAACGGCCGTTGTTTAAAAAAGCAACGGTCGTTTTAATATATTTTCCTATCCGTTCAAATGCGTTCAACTTCAACGCAAAAGCCTTGTTCCGTATTCTTAAATGACAAAGCGCAGCCGTAATATTCTGCAATCAATTTCACGATGGAAAGCCCTAACCCGCTGCCCTTTTCATTTTGTCCGGACGGACGGTAAAAACGCTGCCCGAGTTTGGAAAGATGCTCTTCATCCACCTTAACGCCGCTGTTGATAACACTCAATCTACCGTTTGTTGTTTTAAGCGACACCGCCGCACCTTCCGGACTGTATTTGACAGCGTTTTCAACCAGATTGCGCACGATTGTCGCCGCCAACGCCGGATTACCTTCGTCAATCGGTCCCTCTTTGCCGACTTCGCAAACAAATTTGATATTCTTTTCAGCCGCCGCTTCGGCATATTCATCGAAAATTGAACGACAGATTTTGCCCCACTCCAAAACTTCTTTTTTCTGCTCATCGGCAGCCAACGACGCATCCAACCTTGACAACGCCAACAACTGCTCCACCAAATGCGCAGCGCGTTTTAAGCCTTGTGACAAATTTTGCACCGCTTTTTCCCTGCTTTTTTGGTCATCGGCCGACATTTCCAAAACTTCCAACTGCACATTTAAGGCTGTCAAAGGCGTGCGCAATTCATGCGCCGCATCAGCCACAAAACGCCTTTCTCGTTGAAACGTGTTTTCAATCTTAAACAACAAACCGTTAACCGCCCCCACTAAAGGCGTAATTTCCGTCGGCAGGCCGTCGGCGGCAAGCGGCGACAAATCTTCCGGCCGACGCTGCTTAATATCGCCCACCAAACGCCGCAAAGGCCGAAACTCGCGCACAATCACCAGCAGCATCAAAATCAAGAGCGCCGCCAGTCCCCACAGCCACGGCGTCATAAATTCTTCAATCATGTCCCAAGCAATGTCGCTGCGGTATTCCAACTCCTGTCCGACCGCGATGATAAAACTTCCGTCGGCGGATTTTACCCGTATTACCCGCCACAAATCATCATCGTTCATCTCATTAAAAAATGCGCCCGTTTGCGTGTTAAACGAAAACTCCTTGCCTTCTTCGTTATCATCAAAAATCCGCCGCCCTTGATTGTCAAACACAGCAAAACCGATGGCGTCGTCATCATCATCGGCATCGCGGATATCTTTTAAGGCTCTGTGTGTCTGCGCCCTGATTTCAGAGTTGACATGGCTCCAATCGGCGGAAGCCAGACTGCGTGCCAAAGCCATCTGATAAGAATCAAAAAACTCATCAACGCTTTCTTTGGTTTCCTTCCATGACAAAGCGCCGGCAGCAGCGCCGATAAGCACAAACACCACCGTAAACATAAGCATCAACCGAGTTTTCAGGCTAAACTTTTTCATATGACACACTTCCCGCAGCCGCCGTTAAAACAAGACGCCGCAATAGTTACTCCTCCATCACATAGCCGATTTTGTTGATGGTCTTGACCACATCTTTGCCCAATTTTTTGCGCAGATGATGCACATGCACTTCCACGGCGTTGCTTTGCACGTCATCATCCCAAGAATAAAGTTTCTCCTCAATAACGGCTTTGGACAACACCCGATTTTTATTAAGCAGCAAAAGCTCCAACAACGCAACTTCCCGCGGCGCCAATTCCACCAAAGCACCGTTTTTGCTGACCTGCTTGGTCGCCGGATTAAAACGGATGTCCTTAAACGCCAACTCCGCCGCGGCATAACCGCTTTGCCGGCGGATAAGCGCGTTTAAGCGGGCAATAACTTCTTTTAAAGAAAAAGGCTTTGCCAGATAATCATCCGCCCCTTTGTTTAAGCCTAAAATCCGGCTGTCCACATCGCCTCTGGCGGTCAAAATCAAAACCGGCTCGGTTTTGTTGTTGTCACGCCAATGTTTCAAAATTGTCAAACCATCCACTTCCGGCAGCCCCAAATCAAGGATGACAGCGGCGTAAGGCGCTTGAAAAAGCGCCTCTTCGCCATCGGTTCCGTTATCAAACCAATCCACTTGAAAACCGCTTTTTTCAAGTCCGGTTTTAATCCCGTCGCCGATTAAATTGTCATCCTCAATCAGGAGTATTCTCATGAACTTTTCACCTTATTTTTTAAGTTCAATCGCATCCACGTCAATTTCGGTCTTGAAGAAATCTTTTTCAACTTCGCCGCGGATGATAACCGTGTCATTCGGGGTAACCGTCACACCGCGCCAGTCATCATTATCAATTTCAATCGTAACCGAACCGGTGGCATCCGAAAACATATATTGTTCTTTACCGAGGCTCTTTTCAATTTTGCCTTCCAAAACCACGGCCGTATCATCACCCATTTTCAAAGCTTCGGCCACCGTGGTGGAAGACAAGCCCGGTCCCTGAAAACCGCCGGCCTGAACCGGACCGTTAAAGCCTTGTGCCATAGAAGCGGAAGCAAAACCTAAAACAACAGCCATTGCCGCAACTGATAAAACATTTTTCATAACTTTTCTCCTAAAAAATAAAATTAATGTTGTTTTGTTTACATCTTCAATTCAACATTACAAACTTAAGGAACGCTTAAGGAAAATATTTTTTTTGTTTTTCCCCTGATTTTTTCTTTTTAAAAATTAAAAAAACAGCGGAAAACCGCCGTTTTTTTTATCATAAAAAAATTTAAGCTTTGGTAACGGCTTTAATCTCTGAACCGAAAATCCGTTCTTTTTCCGCTTTGAGATAAGCGTTGCTCTTCGCCTTATCAATACTGCCCTTTTTAACCGCCTCCGTATAATAAGCGATTTTATAATCCACTTTTTCCATATGTTTCTTAAGCTGCGCCAATTGCTCTTCCAAATGTTCTTTCTGTTTTTTAAACATTTCCAACCTTTCGGCAAGAGTAGCGTCCCCTTCGCGGCACATATCAATATAATGCTTAATGTCTTTTAAGTGCATACCGCAGCCTTTCAAACATTCAATGATAATCAGCCATTCAATGTCTTCGGCGGTAAAAACCCGCAAACCGGAACTGCTTTTGCGCATGGTCGGCAACAACCCTTCTTTGTCGTAATATCTCAAAGTATGAGCCGTAAGCCCCATTCTTTTGGCAACCTGCCCGATTGTGTAACCCATTTTTTCCTCCTTGAAAGAAAGATATAACGCGATTCGCCCTTATTGTCAACGCCTGTTTAACTTAAAGCCAACTCCAATCTTTTTTTATCCGATTCAAGATTTATATACAGAGTATGAAAAAACTCTTGACTTAAAGTCAACTCTAAAGATTAGAGTAAAACAAAATAATAATAAAAAACGCAATATAAACTGATATAAAGGAGAAAAATATGAAAAAAATTATGGCTCTGTTTTGCGCCCTACTGGCTTCCGCCGCCGCCCAAGCCGCCGAAACCGGCAACGCAAACACCGCAACAGCAACGGAGGATTTAACAATGACCCAAAACGCACCCAAAATTTTAATCGCTTATTATTCATGGTCGGGCAACACCAAAGAAGTTGCCGAAAAAATCCAAGAAGAAGTCGGCGGCGACATTTTCCGGATTGAAACCGTACAGCCTTATCCGGAAGAATACCACGCCACCACCACTCAAGCCAAACAAGAAATCAACGAAGGTTTCAAGCCCGAGCTGAAAAGCAAGGTTGACAACATCGCTCAATATGACGTGGTTTTCATCGGCTCGCCGAATTGGTGGGGCACCATCGCGCCGGCTGTCAGTTCGTTTTTGGCTGAAAACGACTTGTCGGGCAAAACCGTTATACCGTTCATCACCCATGGCGGCGGAGGCGTCCAGAACACGGTCAAAGACTTGACCGCTCAATGCAACGGCTGCAAAGTTTCCGACAATCCGTGGACAGGCTACGGCAGCCGCACCATGGGCATCGGCGGCTGGTTGGAAGATTTGGGTTATGCCCGATAACCCCTCGGTAGCAATTATAAAAAAACCGGAAGATATTTCCGGTTTTTTTTATTACTCAAGCAGATTGTTCAACCACACGGCAATTTTGTTATCCACTGCCGCATCATATTTATCCGGCAGATTATTAAACGATTCGGCCGGTTGAATATCGGCGTTTTTCGCCCGTGCGGTAAAATCCTTCAAAAACGTTCCCGCATTGCTGCCTTGGGTTGAAAACGGCACCACCTTTTTGCCTTGAAAATCGGCTTCTTGTAAAAAAGCCAGCCCCGGGGTCGCCGCCGTATACCACCAGACCGGAAATCCGACAAAAACCCAGTCATATTTGGAAAAATCCGGCAACGCACCGGCCAAAGCCGGATATTTTCCTTCTTTGAGCTGTGCCCGTGCTTTAAGATAAAACCACGGATTTGTCTTGATTTCTTCCGCCGTTTTAATTTCATAAACATCAGCTTGGGTTTTCTTTTGTATCCGTTCGGCAATATCTTTGGTGTTGCCGGTCAATGAATAATACACCACCAGAACTTTCCCGAAATCGCCTTTAAGCGCAATCGGCGCTCCTTGATAAGGCGCCATTTCTTTTTTGTTTCTTTGTGCCACCCGATACAAATGAAACCCGCCGGAAAACAACCCGACAACCGCAACAATAACAACTATGTACAATAAATATTTAAACATCTCTGTCTCCTCTCATTTCTACTTTAAAAATTTCCGCAACTTTCGGCAATTTTTTCCGGCTGCCTTAAATGCTTTAGCCATACTCTTATGATATTTTCGTTTTTGACCGAAACATATTTTTGAACATAAGCGCCGAAAGATGTAACATAATTTATTTTTGATTTCTTCTTTCTTCAAGAGCTTTCTCATTGCAGACGTTTCACCCGACTTTGTCGGTTCAACCGATGTCTGCAAGGCCTTAAGCAAAAAACTTTCCGTCTTAAGTGCTTGTTCGCTGATTTTGCTTTTTATGCGCCGATAATCCGGCGCAATCGTTTTGGCTTGCGCATAATCGCTTAAAGCAATCAATTTTTTATCAAGCCCCAAAGCGACAAACAACGAGCAAAAGCGTTCCAATCCCCTGCTCTTGTTGCCGATACAAATAAAATTCTTTTCAAAAATCAGTGAAAAACAAACCCCATGGAAAGAATCCGTTACCACAAAGCAGGCTTTATCAAAAGCCTTTAGCCAATCTTCCACCTCAAAACTTCCGCCAATCCGCACGATTTCCGCCCGATATTTTTGCGCTTGCTTTTGCAACAACGCCTCAAATTCCGGATTGTCATCCAACACATATGCCGCAATAAAACGTTTGGGAAAATCTTTTTTAGAATCTGCCGCCGGTTTTCGCCATGTTTTTTTATCCAAAGCGAACACCGGATCAAACACCGCCGTTGCTTTCAAACCGAACCATTGCTTAAAAACGCTTTCACCTTGTTTTTCGCGTACCGACAAAGCCTGAAAGCGGTCAAAACAAATCTGCATCAATTTTTGATTTATTTTCATCAATTCGGGCTTAATATCGCCGAAACTTGCCGCCAATGCGATTTTTCTTTTCTCCGGTCGGACAAAACCCAGCAGATATTTTTCCATATCTTTAGCCATATATTCCAAATTAAAAACCTGATCGCTGCCGACAATAAAAGTATTAAAGAAATCATTGAGTTTTTTGAAATCACGAACCGTCTCAACATAGGATGTCAGCTGCAAATACTTTTCGGCAAAACGCCGGCTGAAACTTTCCGAATACTTTTCCCGCGCCCAAGATTTTACATAATAAACATGATAAGGCCTGAATCCGTTTCGCTTAATAACCTCTTGCAGCGCATACGCCGTCAAAATCGCACCATAATTTAATGTTGACCAAAAGTTCAACACCGCCACGTTTTTAGAAATATCCAACCCAGTGGATAATGCCTGATGCAGTGAATATTTTTGCAAAACCTCAAAAAACACTTCGCGGTTGATATGTGCCGGATACGACTTTTGCAACGTCGCGTTTCCTTTAACGGCGATTTTAAACGGCACCGACTTTTTCAATTTCAACGGCAGAGTTTTAAATATCTTTTCCGCTTTCGGCGTATTGAGCAAAACCAAAGACGTGCCTTTGTCGTCATCCAGATTTTTATTGTACTTTCCGATTCCCCAAAAATCACCGAGCGTAAAATCCCCTTCCCTCGGCAAGCGGGCAAACGGACACGACGAGCAGCTTTTGCGCGTGCTCAAATCGGATAAAAACGCCCGCATGTAATCATCTTCGTCATACGAAAAACGGTTTGAGCCATAACTGATGTTCTGATGTTTCCAGCTTTGGCTTTTATCTCTGAAATTAATAATCTCCCGACAGCCATGTTCCTCAACATATTTTTTCAACGCCAACGGACTGGGCGCACCATGGCAGACCAAATCAACCGTCAACAAATTGTCATAACTTTTTTGCAGAAAACTCTTTAAACCGGCCACCTGACACGGCGTGCCGCTGAACAGCACTGCCGTTCCCGCGTCCAAAAGTTTTTTAATTTCACGAAAGACCAATCCGGTTTTGCTCTGCACATATTTTGAACCGCGCAATGCTTTTAACTCTTTTTCATCTTTAAGCAAAACATGCGAAGCTTCGTCCGGTGCCGTCATCTTGACACCGCAGACATAACCGCCGCGTTCAAACACATATTGCGCCAACAAACTGAATACGCCGCCGGAAGAACTTTCGGCGCGCAAATTTTCATCCTTGGCCTGCGCGGCATAACAAGCCGGCACCGCCGCACAACTCTCGGACGACGATGCACACACCGGACACACCCGCTGGCATAAACCGCAGCCGACACAATCTTTGCCAATAACCGGATAATAAAACCCTTCTTTGTTTGCTTGCATTTGAATAGCGTTTTGCGGACAAATATTCATGCACGCGCCGCACCCCGTACAATGTTCAGAAGATAGTTCAAACATCAAGATAGTCCTTTATAAAGATTACTTAATCTATTGCTTTTTTAATAATATCCAAACAATTTTCCGCGACATCTCTCTCAAATTTTTCAGAAATCGGCAAATAACGTTGGTCTTCATACCACACATAATCAGCATAAGGACGCTTGCGGTTAATCATAAAAACGTCTGAAGAAAAATCATTTTTAACAAATTCATCAAATGATAACAAAATCAATTTTGAAAATTTGCCTTCCCGTTGACGACATAAAATTTTATACGCTTCATAAACATTCAAACAATCATTTTTGTTTTTAACATGAGCCACAAAAAAAATCCGCCCGTCATACTGCAAAATATTCCGGAAATTTTTGATTCTTTCTTCAAATCTTTTGACCAGTTTATTTTGTTCATTTTGTTTGCAATCTTTGTCATGATTATACAACAAACGCAAAGACGAATTAATCCAGACTTTGTTTGTTTCATCATATGTCAGACCGTCAAAATAACCGCCGAAATCATTCTCAATGACATATAAAAGACTTTCACTCGGGTGAACCGCCAAATCAAACGGATAAGAACTTTCGCCTTCGCTTTTACGCGGCTTTAATCCCCAGTCCGTCAAAATCGTGCGAACAAAACAATCATACCCCAAAGAAACGATTTTTATATCAGCCGAAAGCTTGATGACATTTTTAAAATCTTGCATTTCAGCTAAAACTTTTTCTTTATATTTGACACCCTCTACATTCAAATTATGACGTTTCCGGACATTTAAATATCCTTTCAACCGATGACGGATTGTTTTACGCCATTTCGGAATCGGAATAAACATTGTCAGAAGTTTGGCTTGTAAATTAATGGAAATATATTTTAACATGGTCACAACGCTTTATAAAATTTTCTTTAAATTCTCCAAGGATTGCCGATAAACATCATCGGCGAGTTCTTTTAAGGCAACTCTCATGATTTCATATTCTTCCGGCGTCATTATCATTGCTGTTCGCATGGCAAAAGCTAAATCTCCCGTATCATAGATGCATGAGTTTTTATTATTAAATCCATAAAATGAGGCAAATTTCCGCTCAATAAGCGGCGGCGTCAAAAAGCCGTATATTAACTGCGCCGAACCGGTCACTCCGGTTGTAATATACCGCTCGTGGTCGGGATTTGTTCCGTCCAACAGCGGCAAAAAGAAATCCGCTTTTTCCATTTCTTGATACATATGCGGAAAATTGAGCCTTCCTTTAAAATCAATATATTTTTTAATTTCTTTCGGAAGTTTCGGCAACGCTCCGCGGCCGACAACCGTCACCTTAAAATCGGTTGCGCCTTTTTTAATCAATGCCGCCACTGCCTCAAACAGTTGTTCATGATTTTTCCGCCGAGCCGATAAACCCCCGACCACAATAAAATTTGTCTTCCGGTTTTTCGGTTTCAAGGAAAGCTTGCCGAAATAATGCGGATTAACCATCACGCCTTTGTCAAAATTCCCCAATACGATAAGTCTGTTCCGGCGCAAATATTCTTCTTCGTTAAAATCTTTGCACTGAGCAAGCTCATGTTCAACAACGTACAGATTATCAAACTCACGCAACAGAAAAGCGTCCAGTGCGCAAAAATTCTTATGGTCGGACGGATAATTGTAAAACGCAGAAGTTGTCAAAACCAATTTATCATATGTTTTTACCTTATCGGTATGTTTTTGCAAAAATCGTTTCAACAAAATCTCATTCAAACAAAATACCTTAATTCCCGACATTCGGCAAAAAGGCTTTTGTGCAAAATTTTCGGCAGACAACACGACACTAACCTTATAACCCAAATCCATAAAATATTTTGCCATCCCTGGCAACACTTCGCCATGACAGTCATTGGGTTCTATAAGCAAAACCGACTTCTTTGCAACGGCGCCGAAAGACAATTGCCAATAATCAAAAAGCATTCTGCAACGAAACGTCATTAAAAATTCTCTGGCAATTTTGCGCCAAGGCCGATACACAATAAAGCCGGCCGTCAGTTTAACAAAAAACTTTTTTATCATTTTTCTTCCTGTTCATAAAAGTATATAGCCTTTGTATTTTCATTTAATTGTTTTTTTCTGAAAATCAGATAAACCACCCGCCAAAAAATGTTCCCAAAAAGTCCCGCCGACATCACGTTTTTTATCGTATTTGTAAGTCAACTTATGGATAGTTGTCTCTTCCTTAATTTTCTGCCACAACACCTCATCAAACGGCGTGAAAAAATTATGTTCCAAGCCATAACAAACATCATCATACATAACCGGAACTTTGTTCCACAAAACCTTGCTTTCGGCGTCAGTTTCCGTCATCAAGTCAAAAAACAAATGATATAAAAAATAATTCAGCATATGATTTTCACACCGCCAATACTCAAACATCAGCTTTCGCATATTGCTCATCAGCACATTGCCCCGTTCGGATTTTAACAGCCAACTGTTGGCGTACAAATATGTTCGGGCATGGAAAGCAAAAAAGTCAGCCTCGGAAATTTCTTTGGGCAACGCTTTGGTCAGAAAAACCGTCGCATCAATCCAGATGCCGCCGTTTTGGCTCAAAAGCGACAACCGAAGCAAATCCGAAAACTGCGTATTTGTAATATACCCCTTGCGATGTTTTTCATAAACATAATCCGGAATATCGGCATACTGTGCGATATTATCGTTGCACACAACCGTTACCGTATAATCCGTACAATGGCGACGGATACTCTCCAAACATATTTTAACAACTTCCGGCGCCTTGTCTTCACCCTGCAGCCAACAGACCCATATCCGTTTATTATCGCATTTTGCCGGCGGAAGTTCGGATTTATCCGACAACACACGAAGATAACGCCGCAAATATTTCTTTTCGGCCGCCGTCGTCCACGCCTTAAGATGTTGTTTGCGGACTTTTTTATCCTGATACAATATAGCAACCGCCAATCGGAAAAATGTTTTTTTAACCCAGACCCACCAATATGTTGCTTTTTGCAAGTTACACCTCTTTAATACACATACATCAGATGTATAAATCTATATCAAACCAGAAAACAAGTGGCAATCTATTTTATTGATTTTCCACAATATAAACGTCGTTCAGACAATTTGGCAGATTGTCTTAATTTGATTTTAAGAAAAAAAATATACATTTATAATCAAAATATTTGAAACGGAGAAAAGTCATGAAAAAACTGTTCGCCTTTTTACTGGTCGCCATAGCTCTACTCATCGGCATTAATTTAAGCAGCAGCAAAGCCGCCGAGGTTATAGCCGACATTCCCGAAAACCCGCAAAATGCTTTAATACTCATCCATGGATTCGGACAAGACGGCTCTCGCATGCAAGCCATGGCTACATCGTTTAAGGACAAACTTCCCGACACCGCATTCTTTTATCCAACGTCTCCTGAAACCACACCTTTCCGCGGACATCAATGGTTTGATTTGCCGGTTTACGGCACACAAATGGTTGATGTCAAAATATATCAAAAAATGTTGGATGGCGCGCTTAACAACGTCGCCGTGCTGCAAGACGTGATTGAAAACATTCATAATGAACTGGGCATTCCTTATGAAAACATCAGCATTGCCGGTTTTTCTCAAGGCGGGCTGATGGCGGTCTTGACCGCGCTGACCACGCCGCACCCCTTGAATAAAGCCATATCCCTTTCCGGCGTTCCGTTTGTCATTACCGAAGATTTTGACACAGACTTAATCGTTTCTGCGCCGCAAATTTTACTCATTCAAGGCGATAATGACAGCGCCATTCCGCCGTCAAGCATCAACTTGACCAAAACCGCACTTGAAAGCATCGGCATCTATCCGCAAACCGAGGTTATTGCCGGTATGCGCCACGAAGTTAACTCATCGGCCAAACAAAAACTTCTGGAATTTTTAGAATAAAAACACAAGCATTAAAAAAGGAACCCACGCGTAAAACACGGGGTTTTCAGAGTACAAAAAAGGAACACTTTTAAGGTGTTCCTTTAATACAAATGATACGGCGCATCCATGAGTGACAGCCGACAGGTGCACTCACTCATGTCCATATTCATTAGAGCCTGTAAAGGCTCTTCTTCATGAGATTCATGAGAAGACCTTCTTATCTCATGCTCAAGCTTAATCTCTTCATGATTGCCCCTCTTAAGAAGTGCCTTCACTGCATCTTTATCCAAGGAGATTCGGCTGCTCCTTAAATAAGCCATGACTTCGTCATGGTTTCCTCTCTTAAGAAGCATCATGAACTTTTCATCGACATCAAATCCCCCAAAAAGGGCTTTATCTAATGCCAACATAATCTCTTCATGATTGCCCCTCTTAAGAAGTGCCTTCACTACATCTTTATCCAAGGAGATTCGGCTGCTCCTTAAATAAGCCATGACTTCGTCATGGTTTCCTCTCTTAATAATGTCTTTCATATATATAATAGTATTTTAGTTCACATATAGAATATCATGGTTCTTCCCTTTTGTCAAAAGTTTTATATTTTCAACCATTGATCTCAACCCAGAAAAATATAATCAGATCTTTAAAATCAAGAAAATTCTCATCCGAAGAGCTTTCGACTGGTAAAACCTGTTCATGATTTATAGCCCGAACCATTTCATTTAAAATTTCTGATAATCATTCTTGCTGCTTAAAAATAATAATATTTGTTGTAATGTATCTTGTGGTACTTGTTTGCTGTTATCAATAATCAAATCTGCAAATTGCGGATTTTGATAGCCTTCTTTGTACATTTCTCTTATCCGCCGAATCTCCCATGTATCAAGCTTGCGGCTTCCTCTGTTTTTCAGACAAACATCCAATGCGGGAGATAATGTTATGTTAATAAAAGTTGTCTTGCCGTCTTCAAACTCTTTCCATTCCGAATAAAGATTTTTTGTTATCGGATAAGCAAAAACAATATTGTTGTATACGCCTTTTAATTTCTCTTGATTAATCTTATCGGCAAGCCTTTTCGTCCGTTCCTGCCAACCTTCCTGCATGGACAGACCGAGTTTTTCCTGCTCGGCATCAGATAACAAATCATCCACCTCAATAAACAAAGCTTGAGGCAAAGCCGCACACAACAGTTTTGAAATCGTTGTCTTGCCGGAATTAATCGGTCCGTTGATATTGATAATGCGCATGGCATAACTCCTTTTCTTAAAACATTGCCACAGCAAAATACAAATTGTCAAACAAAAACCATCAAAACGTAATTTTTGAAAAGTCGGCGCTCTCACCGACTATTTTATTTAAACCGGATTTTATTAATCCCTTTTCATATATAACAACGGATACGGATTTCCCTGCTCGTCTAATTCCGTTCTTTTATAAACCGTAAACCCCATATGTTCGTAAAAACCTTTGGCAAGAGGATTTTGCTCATTGACGGTAAGTTCGCTTACGGCATAATTTTTAACACCGTATTGCAGCAATTGTTTTCCTATCCCTTGCCCTCTGTTTTCATTTGCGATAAATAACATCTCAAGCATTTGACCGGAAATTCCCATAAAACCTACCGGCTCTCCTTTTTCATTTTCCGCAATCACCAAAACAGGAACACTATTTAAAGCCTGCGGCACATACGGCTTAATGTTGTTTATTTCATTATCGGATAAAAACAAATGCGTCGCTTTAACCGAATTTTCCCAAACACATAACAATTTCTCAAGCAACAACGGCGTTCTTTCTTTTATTTCAATGATTTTCATATTATGACATTTCCTTAACATTTAAATATATTATCATCTCCCGATTTATCATAAATCAAAATATTTTGGAAGAACAAATTGGCATATTACCATTAAAAAAAGCGCCTGAAAGGCGCTTTTTTATAGTGATGCTTAACTCATGGTTTCCGAGCCGGTTTTATCCATATCCACCTTTATTTTTTCTTACAAACATAAAGCAGGTGAGAACTGTAACCTTGTTGATCTAATCTTTCACAAGTCAAAAAATGCCATTTTAAGAATGCCTGATACCCTTCCTCAGAGAGTTGATCCAACCATTCCCGCATAACATAAGCTATTCCGTCCGTGGCTACATTGGTAATATATTTTGTATTGGCTTTATTAAACATTTTTTTGAAATCTTCAATATAAAAACAATTAAATACTTCCGACGGCACATCCTTAAATCGTCCCGTTTTATCCATGAGTTCATTTAAACGCTCTACACCTTGATGCCTCAATCCATAACCGGTCATT
This sequence comes from uncultured Alphaproteobacteria bacterium, assembly GCA_944393205.1. Classification (GTDB taxonomy): domain Bacteria; phylum Pseudomonadota; class Alphaproteobacteria; order RF32; family CAG-239; genus CAAFZY01. Next base: position 26,111 of record CALXZI010000017.1, read on the forward strand.
AATGATGCACAAGGAATATATGCAAACATACACACCCCGCCTTTTTTAGCAACACGAACGGTTTCCTGAATAGCTTTTTGTTTGTCTTTTTTATGAAACAGATGATACATTGGTCCCAAATTTAAGACCAAATCAAAAGCTTCATCTTCAAACATACTTAAATCCAAAGCATCGGCAACCATACATCTGAAGTTGTCCATTCCCTGTGATTTAGATTTCATAATTTCAACATGTTTAGGTGTCAAGTCAACAGCCGTAACATCATAGCCCATTTTTGCCAAATCAATGGAATAACGGCCGGTAGCCGCACCTATTTCCAAGATTTTAGCTTCCGGTTTCAAAAACTTTTGAATATAGCGCATGGTGGTTAAATACTCAACATAATGACCGCGATCGCAGACCAAACGGGCATCTTCATCATATTCCGCATATTTATTTATGATGATGTCTTTGTGCTTGTTTACAACCATATCCTGCGTTCCTTTCAAAACTTCTTTTTTAATAATTACATCACTTTTTCTCATAAAATAATAATTTAAATTGTTAGACAATAATAATCAAATTTTGTCGTTATTATACACAACCAACTGAAAATGTAAAGAAAAACAAATAAAACAGTGTAAAGCAGATTTGCTGTTTGAATTAAACGAACGAAAGAAAGCACCAAATAAAAGGACAATACCTTTAACGGCAATAATCCGAAAACATTGTCGTTAGCATCTAAAAACCTCTCTTTAAAAGTGATGCTTAACTCATGGTTTCCGAGCTGAAATCTAATTTTCTTTTTTTATATATTTTGCCGGAATAAATCCATCTTTTAACACTAACATATAATGTCTGACAACGGCAAATAATAAATCTTTTGAACTATCACACTTTTCCCATGTCAAAGGTGAACAATCAACTTCATCTAATTCCACTTTTTTAAACTTTTCATTATAACCACCGGCATCAGAACCATCTTTACACCAAATAGCCGTAACTATGCCGTCTTTTACCAATTGCTCTAAATCAAATGAAAATAAGTCGCACCCGTCAACAATTGTTCTAAGAATTTTATCATTTCCTTGCCATACAATTTTTTCAGTTAAACAAGATACCGAATTGCTTCTTCCTTGAAAAGTAGTATCAAGCCATTCATAAATTTTCTCCGACTCATCTGTTCCGGCTCTATGTACATATGGTATCATACTTCTCCCACTTTTTCTAATACCAAACAATCCGTCTTTTAAAACCGTATTTCCGTGTTTTGAATAATGATACATTTTTAACATTTATTATTCCTAAAAGCATTATGTGATTTTATTTTACCAAAAATTTATAAATATAAATTTAAAAAGTCCCGTAATATCTAAAAGCAAAAAACAGAATAGCCTGTTGAAAAATAAAGGATTATCATCAAACGAGTTCGGAAAATTCTCCCAAAACGCAATTTTCAAAAAACAAACATTCGAACTCGATTAAGTACTTGATTCATAAGAGAAAAACTGCAGTTTTTATACCTGCTGTTTGAAATGGTGATGCTTAACTCATGGTTTCCGAACCGGTTTTATCTTCCTAATTTTGAATTGTAAACATAATGCAAACCCTGCAAATTTTCTTTGGATATTACCGGAGCTTTAGTTGAAGTTGACAATCCTCTCAATTCACTAATTCTATCTGCATTGGCTTTATCTGTTAATTTTGCTCTTTCAACTTGCGTACCTTCATACTCTGTATTTTTGTCTTTATATAATTTTTTTGAATTTCCTGAAGTGTCCGTGCTTACAACGTAACGGTTAGCATAAATAGTTTCTCCTGTTTCATTATTTATTCCACTGCAAGTATAAGAGAAACCGCCATAATTATTTACAAGCTTTTTTTGAGCTTTGTTTGACCGTTCATTATCGGACATAGCATTTGCCACCACCTCATTAATTCCATTTTTATTTAAGTTATCAAATAATTGCTTTTTTGCTTCACCTGCGTAACCATGCCCTTTATATTGGTGTAATATCACTGTAGATGTTGTGACTCTAACTCCTGTTTCAGGAGAGAGTTTATGCCATTTTTCACAACTCTTAACACCATTTTCCCTATCAAATTTATCCATTTTCATTGGACGAGCATTTACGGAACCTATTATTTCGTTTCCCTTAATTATAAAATAAAAAAGTTCAGGACTATTTTCTCTGTTTAGCTCTTGATTATTAGCGGAAACATCCAACTCTCTTTTATCTTTATAAAAATCTACGATTTTATCTTTGAATTCTTTTGGACTATTAACTTGATATTTGTCTTGA
>CALXZI010000018.1 GCA_944393205.1 uncultured Alphaproteobacteria bacterium
CGAGACTCTTTAAAATTGAAAAAAAAAAAAACGGTTTAGAATGACGAGCAAATACATAAATTTTGCAGTTTTTAGGAGTTCTTTTGATGAGTTTGTTTGATTTTTTTAGCTTTTCTTTTCATGCACACAGCGAAAAAAAGCAAGCAGATGTGCCGTTATGCGGGCGTTCCATGGTGGAAATGCTCGGGGTGCTGGCCATTATCGGGGTTTTAAGTGTTGGCGCTATCTCGGGTTATTCCAAAGCGATGTTCAAATACAAGCTCAACAAACACGCCGAGCAGATGAACACTCTTATAAACGCGGTCTCTCGCTATTCGCACAGCTTTTCCAAAGATTTTCGCAACACCTTTCTTACCTCATATTTTATCAAGCTCGGCGAAGTTCCGGTTGAAATGGTTCGCACAGGAAGTGTTAACACTATTTATGACGTATTCGGCAACGCGTGGGGTATTTATTATATTTATAACAATAATAACGAAAGCTTAAATCTGATTTCCAATATATCTTCTTTAACCACCGATTCCGAGCAAGGTTTGGAAATCTGCCGCAACCTGTTGTTAACCGCCAAAGAAAACAGCGGCAATATTGTTTATGTCTCTACTTTAAGCGGTTATCAAACCGATGAACAAAAACAAGGCAATATCTACGGCGACGCTTATTGTACCTCCGGAAGATCTTGTTTTAAAAGTCTGACGCTTGACCAAATTTACAGCATATGCACCAAGCATATTGGCACAAAATCAGCTGAATTTAAGATTGTTTGGAAAGTATAAAACGGATTCCCCTTTTCGGAAACGGAGAATCCGTTTATAAAAATTTTGCCAAGGCATTATCGGCAGCGATGCAAACCGCCGCAGCTAATATTGCTGGGACGTAATCCGGCGTTGATACATTCTTCTCGTGTAAATTTATAATCTTCGGAACAGCAACTCCGATAATAGCTACTGTTATAGGGACATTTATCCACCCCCCTTTGTCTGCCGCTGCAAGACGAACGGTAACCTTCATTAATACATCTTTGTGCGGTGGAAACTGCGTGGCTACTGCCGGAAGAACCTCCGATGCCGCCACTTGCCGCCGGCAAGAAAGTAACTCCCGCATGAGCCGATGCGACAAAACACAAAGCCGCCATCAACGTCAAACATCCAAATTTGATTTTGTTCATCTGCCTTTACTCCTCAAATTATATATGTGTTTATTTGATTATAATTATTTTATTTTTTTAATGCAAGTAAGATAAAAGTACATATAAAAAATCCCCGTTTTTGAATTATCCGATATTAAAGGAAAACTTCAATTACGGGGATTTTACAAAAGACAAAGTCTTAAATCATTGCCATACCACCGTTGACATGAATGGTCTGGCCGGTAATGTATTGCGCCTCGTCAGAAGCTAAAAACGCCACCGCGTTGGCAATGTCCTGCGCCTCGCCAAGTTTTCCTTCCGGAATTTTGGCTAACAAATTGGCTTTAACGTCGTCAGGTAACACATCAGTCATCGGGGTGCGGATAAAGCCCGGCGCCACCGAGTTAACCGTAATACCGCGCGAACCGACTTCTTGAGCCAAACATTTGTTCATGGCAATCATACCTGCTTTGGAAGCTGAATAGTTGGCTTGACCGGCATTACCCATAACACCAACCACGGAGGCGATGCCGATAATACGGCCGAAACGACGCTTCATCATTCCGCGAACCGCCGCTTTGGCAAGCTTGAAACCAGCCGACAGGTTGACATCCAACACCAACTGCCAATCTTCATCGCTCATACGGATAAATAAATTATCACGGGTTAAACCGGCATTGTTGACAAGAATATCTATCCGACCGCATCTCTCTTCAACATCTTTAACCAAATTGTTAATATCTTCGGCTTTGGACAAGTCAGCCACAAACCATTCAACCCGCTCGCCCAATTCAGCCTTTAATTTTTCCATCGGTTCAGCACGTCTATCGGTTAAAGCCAATGTGGCGCCCTGCGCATGAAGCGTACGGGCGATTTTGTCTCCCAAGCCGCCGGCCGCACCGGTGATTAAAGCTACTTTTCCATCTAATTTAAACATAAGTTTATTCCTTATTCTAGAGTTTATAAATTTTTTGCCAAGTCTTCAATTTCAGCGACAGAGCCGACGGAAACGGCGTTTATTTCTTTGTCGCTTTTCTTGACAATTCCGGAAAGAACCTTGCCAGCGCCCATTTCAACAATATCGGTTACGCCATGGTCTTTCATATATATAACGGTTTCCCGCCATCTGACCGTTCCGGTGACTTGTTCTACCAAGTGCTTGATTATTTCTTTATGATTTGTAACCGGAGCAGCTAAAACATTTGCAATCAACGGTATTTCAGCATCATGACTCTCCACCTGCATAAAAGCTCGGGCCATGGCTTCTGCCGCCGGCTGCATCAACGGACTGTGAAACGGCGCGCTGACCGGCAAACGCACGCAACGTCGGGCGCCGAATTCGGCGGCAATTTCCACTGCTTTTTCTATGGCCGCCGAGTGGCCGGACAACACCACCTGCCCATCTGAATTGTCGTTGGCAGCCACGCATAAATTGCGATCATCATTACAAGCCTCCACCAACGCATCAACATCCTTAAACGACATTCCCAAAACAGCCGCCATACCGCCCACGCCGACCGGAACCGCTTTTTGCATGGCGTCGCCGCGAATACGCAGCAACTTGGCCGTATCTTCAAGCGAAAACACGCCGGCCGCACAAGCCGCCGAATATTCCCCCAATGAGTGGCCAGCCACATACGACGCCTTATCTTTTAACTTGATGCCGAATTCTTTTTCCAAAACTCTAACCACCGCCATAGAATGAGCCATCAAAGCCGGTTGGGCGTTGGCTGTCAAAGTCAATTCGCTTTCCGGACCTTCCGTCATCAGTTTGAACAAATTTTGCCCCAAGGCATTATCAACTTCATCAAACACTTCTCTGGCCGAGGCAAAATTATCGGCAAGCTCTTTTCCCATGCCGACAAATTGCGACCCCTGACCCGGAAAAACAAAAGCATATTTCATCAACAAAAACCTTTCTCATTAATCTTTTATTGGGAATTTAGGTTTACTTTATTTAAAAGTCAAGAAATTATGAAAAATCAGGCACAAGCTTTGAATAAGTCGTTGTAAGAGGGAAAAAATGTTCCGGTATAAAAAAGTATCTGTCATTACGGTTGCGCATAACTGCGCCCGTTTCCTGACGACGGCTTTTAAGTCTTTTGCTTATCAAAATTATGAAAATATGGAATGGATTATCATCAATGATGCCTCCACTGACAGCACCGCACGAAGACTACAGCGCTACCGCCGACGTGATGCCAGAGTAAAACTGTGTCTTAACACCGTCAAAAAAGGTTTAACGGCTTCTTATGAGTTTGCTATCAGCAAAGCCGAAGGCGATTATATTGCTTTTTTGGAACCGGAAAATTTTTGGGTGAAAGACAAAATCAGCCGACAGGTCGGATTTATGGTAAGATATAATGCTTTATTGAGCCATACGAGCTACGCTTTTGCCGATGATAAAGCCAGACTTCTGCCTACCGGATGCTGCCATATTGAACCTAAAGTAACGCTGTTAAATTTCGGCAAAGAAACAGATATTTGTTTGTCTACTTTGATGATGAACCGTGATGAAGTTAAAGATTTGTTCCCGATACCCAAAAAATATAAAGAACATGACATTATGATGTATTTGATGCAAAAGGGCTTGACCTCTCAAGGCATTAACGAGGTGATGACTTTGTGCCGTCCGCAATATGACTATCCAACGCGGCATAAAGAGCTTAACAGCGTCCGCAATATGTTTGATCAAATGGACGATGAAAATATTCGCATTCCTAACCTGATGCGTTATCAGGCTTACCGCGCCTCAAACGTGACGCAGATAAAGCTTGACCCTTCCACCTGCATCGGACGCGATGTCAGCTTGAGCCTTGACGAGTTAAGAAAATTTAAATTATAATTCCACAAAAAACAGGTTGAAAAACATGGCAAAAAGAACAAAGAAAAAACAAAACAGTAAATTAAAATTATTTCTGCATAAAATCGGCGGCGGCGCACTTATTGTTGCGGCGATGGTGATTTATGCCGCGTTGGCAACTTATCACTCGCAAGATCCCGCCTTTAACAATCAGAGCAATACCGTAGCGCTTAATTTGTTGGGCTCGTTCGGCGCCAATCTGGCCGAAGGGGTTTTGTTTGCTTTCGGGATTTCTTTGCCGATTTTTCTTTTGGGATGGCTCGTTTGGGGCTATCATTTGCTACGCTTTAATGTTGTTTGGGAATTTAAGGCAAGGGTTCTCGCGTTTATTGTCGGAGTTGTTACCACGTCTTCATTTTTTAATTTGGTGTGTACATACCGTTTCGGCGACTACGGCTTGGGCGGAAAACCGGCACAAAAAATTGCCGCTTTGTTGCAAACATACTTTAACGATATGGGCATTCCGTATGCCCGCAATGTCTTGGCCGTTTTACTTTTTATCGTCAGTGTCATGGCGCTTAATCTGGTGTTGGGTATAACATACAAGGATTGGTATCGGGCATTGAGATATGCGGGCAACCACTTATGGATTTTTATAAAATATCTGCTGAAAGGTTTAAGACAAATTTTCGGACTTTTGCATCGGGAACAGACGCCAAAAAGCTTTAAGAAAGCAGAACCGCGCCTGCATGTTAAAACCGCACCGGAAAAAGAAACCGACACGCCGATGCCGCCTAAAAAAGATAAAACCGTCAAAGCCGTTATCAAAACGACCGGAGATACCGGTGGTTACCAATATCCAGATATTAATTTGCTATCCAGACCGAAAGACAAAGGCGGCAACGAGGTCAGCCAAAAAGAACTGGAAACCGTTGCCCACCATTTGGAAGAAGTTTTGCAAGAGTTTGGCGTTAACGGCAAAATCGTCCGTGTTCGGCCGGGGCCGGTGGTAACATTATATGAACTTGAACCGGCGCCGGGGACCAAAACCGCCCGCGTTATCAGCTTGGCCGATGATATTGCCCGTTCTATGTCGGCGGTTTCGGTGCGTATTGCCGTGGTGCCTGGGTCAAACACCATCGGTATTGAAATGCCAAATGCCAAGCGTGAAACCGTATGGTTAAAAGATTTGTTGTCCGATCCGGCATTTAAGGAAACCAAAAACACACTTAACGTGGTTTTGGGCAAAGATATCGGCGGCAAAAACACTTATGCCGATTTGGCCAAAATGCCGCACCTTTTGGTAGCCGGAACCACCGGTTCGGGTAAATCCGTCGGGGTTAACTCCATGATTTTGTCGTTATTGTATCGTCTGCGTCCCGATGAATGCAAACTGATTTTGATTGATCCGAAAATGTTGGAATTTTCCATGTATAACGGCATTCCGCACTTGTTGACTCCGGTTATTACCGATCCGGCCAAGGCGGTTATCGGCTTAAAATGGGCCGTACGCGAAATGGAGGAACGGTATCGCAAAATGGCACAACTTAATGTGCGCAACATCACCGGCTATAACCAAAAGTTGAAAGAACTCAAGGAAAGCGGCGAGAAAGTCACCCGCACCATTCAGGTCGGGTTTGATCCGGAAACCGGCAAGCCGGTGTATGAAGAACAAGAACTGGACACAACGCCCTTGCCTTATATCGTGATTGTGGTTGATGAGATGGCGGATTTGATGTTGGTGGCTGGCAAAGAAGTTGAAGCGGCCATTCAGCGTTTGGCGCAAATGGCGCGCGCGGCCGGTATTCACTTGATTATGTCAACCCAACGGCCGTCGGTTGATGTGATTACCGGTACAATCAAAGCCAATTTCCCGAGCCGTATCAGTTTTCAGGTTACCTCAAAAATTGACAGCCGCACCATTTTGGGCGAGCAAGGCGCCGAGCAGCTTTTGGGCATGGGCGATATGCTTTATATGCCTGCCGGTCTACGTCCCTTACGCGTACATGGCAGTTTTGTTAAAGACAGCGAGGTTGAGGCCGTGGTAGATTTCTTGAAGACTCAACAGGCACCGGAATATGTAGATGCCGTTACCGAAGGCGAATTAAACGGCAAAGACGGCGGCGCCGTGTTTGACAACACGGGCATGGGCGGCAGTGATAACGACTTATATTCGCAAGCCGTGGCGATTGTCCGCAATGATAAAAAAGCTTCTACCAGCTATATTCAACGCAAATTGCGAATCGGCTACAACCGTGCGGCGGCATTGATTGACCGTATGGAAGAAGAAGGTATTGTCTCGGCGGCGGATCATGTCGGCCGGCGCGAGATTATCGGATAATCATAACAGATTGCATGTTTACGGCGCATATTGGTTTGTCGTTTTCCGACCGGCCGGCTCATCGGGAAGAAACTTATTGAAGAATGTATCGGCTCATCGGGGCGACAATATAATGCCGTCATGTCTATCAACAAGCATTAACAAATAAATAGCTGTTATCTAACAGGAAACTCCCGTAACGTTTGTTACGGGAGTTTTTTAGGGGAAAATATTATTTTTACGGCTAGGGAACCGATAAATAATATTTTCGTTTTTTTATGCCTCAAAGCCGCGTATAGGGATTGCCGCTCTCAAGCATAAAACGCTCTTATATTAATAGTATTTCCAAGCAACCGAGTTACCCGAACCACCACCATTGCAAGCTTCCACAGCATAGGTAACGCTAATTGGTGTTGTTACATCAATAGTTGCATCGTCATCCGTACCGGTACCGCCCGGTGCCGCAACTACCAAACCTTCACCTGCTTGAGCATTAGAAACATCGTCAACATACATTTTGGATACGCCTGATCCATCAACAGGATCTTCTCCTGTTGTGGCATTTGTGCCTATTGTTGTTGTTGTTGTTCCAGCACCGGCAGCAATACCGATCAAACCGGAAGCCTGACCGGATCCCCAGTCACCGGTTGCAATAGTAACGCAAGCTTCATCAGATAAACCATCATAAGCTACAACAAACGCGTCAGATGCATTAACATCTTTACGAGCTTTGGCTGCAGCAATAATAACGTTACCGTTAAAGGCATTTTTCAGAGTTGTCTTATCATCTTGAATCATATCTTCCGGAACCACGCCAAATTTAATAGCCTGCTCGGTATTTAATCCGGTATAATCGCCCTGAGAAGAGAACAATGTGCGGATGTTGGCAACCAGCATAGAAACCTGATCGGTGGTTTTGTTGATTTTGTATTTGTTCATGGCTTTGGAGTAACCGGCGATACCACCAACCGACAGAACGCCGATAATCGCCAAAACGCCCAACATTTCAACCATGGAACGGCCGTTTTCATTAAAATGTTTCATCGCAAAAATCCTTTTAAAAGTTTCACTTACAAAAAAATCGCTCATTTCAACCGTGGAAATCAAGCGACTGGAAGCAGAAAACTATCCAAAGGATATAGTGCGCATATTTGAACTATAATATAAGAATATAGTCTTATTTTGACGCCTTCCAGTCTTCCGACTAGAAAGCATGCAAATAATGTCTTGCATTAACACCTTTGGGTGGATTTTCTGATCCACGGAAAGTCAACACAACTTTCCACTTACCAGATTACTTTACCCCTATAAAAATGTCAATTTGACGATGGATATATGACTTTGGCTATAACCGTTTACATCGCGCTTCTGATGTTCATAAAAAAATCAGCATTATGTGACAAGATTATATGTCATAATGATAAAAACACACTACCGTGATTAAATTACAAAAAATCAAACTCTTGAAACGCGGTATTATAATACCTTTTTGCAATCTTTTGTATTTTATGGATTTTTTATGGTTGACAAACGGAATTATTTAAGTATATTAAACCCGAATTTGAATAACCCTTCTATTTTAAAAGAGAGAAAAAATATGAACACATATGCAACCAAACCCTCCGATATTGAGAGAAAATGGTACGTCGTGGATGCAGAAGGCGTTGTTTTGGGCCGTTTGGCAGCCGAAGTTGCCAAAATTCTGCGCGGCAAAAACAAGCCTTACTACGCCACAAACCTTGATTGCGGCGATTATGTCGTTGTTATCAACGCCGATAAGGTCAAATTGACCGGTAATAAATTGACCGATAAAAAATATTTTAAACATACCGGTTGGGCCGGCGGTATTAAAGAAACCACTCCGGCAAAGATCTTGAGCGGTCGTTTTCCGGAACGCGTGGTGGAAAAAGCCGTTGAGCGTATGATTTCACGCAATCCGATGGGCCGTCAGCAAATGACCAAACTTAAAGTTTATGCCGGAAGCAACCATCCGCACACGGCTCAAAATCCGATTGTTTTGGATATTGCCGCCCGTAACCCGAAAAATAAAAGGAGTGCATTATAATGGCTACGAAAAAAATTGAATCTTTGCAGGAAATCAAAACTGCCGCAACCGAAACTTCCGCCACGGAAACAAAAGTTGCCCGCAAGCCCAACAAAGACAAACAGGGCCGTTCTTATGCCACAGGTAAAAGAAAGGACGCCGTTGCCCGCGTGTGGATTATGCCGGGTAAAGGCAACATTACCATCAATGAAAAATCTTTGGATCAGTATTTTGCCCGTCCGGTTTTGAAAATGATTATCAATCAACCTTTTGAAATCACTAACCGCATGAATGAATTTGACGTGGTTTGCACGGTTAAAGGCGGTGGTTTATCCGGTCAGGCCGGCGCTATCAAACACGGTATTTCCAAAGCCTTAAACGAATATGAACCGGAATTGAGAACCGTTTTGAAACAAGCCGGTTTCTTGACTCGTGATGACCGTGTTGTTGAACGTAAAAAATACGGTCGCGCCAAAGCCCGCCGTTCTTACCAGTTCTCCAAACGTTAATTGGTATCAAGAAAAACAAAAAAAGAGACAGCTCAAAAGCTGCCTCTTTTTTTACTCTTTAAAATAACCGCAATAGCGTGTTTTGGCGTGTGTACTCCAGCTGCAATAAGTTGTTATCGTTTCAGGACAATCAACCATCTTGGCAACCCAATTAAGGATATCGTCTTCAGCTTTGGCTGTAGTATCCTCACCGAAATAGACACCCTCCAAAAGCGGTGCGTGCAACTTGGCCAAACAAGCATTCACCTGTTTCCGGATTTTGAAAACTTTCTCCCAAAATTCCAGCGGTGGCAGGATTTTATCAAGGCATGCCGGACGAGAGCCCAATGGTTTTTCATCCAGTTCAAGATAGATGTTTTCCCTTAAAGGAAATATCCCTATCGGGTTTAAGGCTTTGCCTTTGATAAACGGCAGACGCCGAAGCGTTCCGTTGACTTCACAGAGCAAATCAAACTGCGGTTCTTCTTTTGCGCTGCAGTAAGCAATAACATCATCAAGCGTTACCTCTTTGTCTTGTATCATTTGCAAAACTTTTTTTATTTCTTTTTTCTTGTCCATAATTAAATTAATTATATATTTGCGAATTAATGTTATTATTTATTTTTGTCAAAGTCAATTTTTAGTTTTGTCAAGGAAAAGCATATGAACCAAAAATCAGGGATTGAAAAGGTCAAAACATATTTGCATCAATTTGGTTTGGAAAACCGTGTTCTGGAATTTCCGGTTTCAAGCGCCACTGTCGCTTTGGCCGCTCAAGCTTTAAATTGCATAAACGGACGAATCGCCAAAACACTGGGTTTCAAGGTCAATGACAAACCTTTTTTAATCGTTGTCGCCGGCGATTGTAAAATTGACAATGCCAAATATAAGCAAATGTTTGGCTCCAAAGCCAAAATGCTCACGGCTGACGAGGTTTTACAAGCAACCGGATTTGCCGTCGGCGGCGTTTGTCCGTTTGCCGTGCCGGAAGGGGTTGAAATTTATTTAGATGTTTCGCTTAAACGTTTTGCAACGGTTTTTCCGGCTTGCGGAAGTTCCAACAGCGCCATTGAGCTCACGCCGGAAAATCTGGAAAAATATACAGCCAACAGCGGCTGGATAGACGTTTGCCGCCTGATTTTGCCCGAACAATCAAACAGCTTGTTATAAGTTTCGGATTTTAAGCCGCGTTATGGCTGATGTAATCCGGAACAATTAAATCAGCATCCGTTGAATCCAAAATGTCTTGCAGTGAAAACAACGGATTTATTTCTTTAAGCAATAATCCTTCAGGCGTCACATCAATCACCGCGCGCTCGGTAATAATCATATCAACTTCATGTGCGGCGGTCAGCGGCAACGTGCATTTTTTGACAATTCGCGGCTCGCCTCCTTTGGCAGTGTGCTCCATCGTGACAATCACTTTTTTGGCTCCAACCACCAAATCCATCGCGCCACCCATGCCAGGGACAAAAACATTCGGCACCATCCAGTTGGCAAGATTTCCCTCTTCATCCACCTGCAGGGCACCCAAAACCGTGGCATCAACGTGTCCGCCGCGCATAATGGCAAACGACATGGCGGTATCAAAAAACGCCGCGCCTTTTTTGGCTGTTGCCGGCACACCGCCGGCATTGGTGATTTTTGGGCGTTCCAGTGCGGCAAAATCGCGATGCCCAAGACCGGTCATGCCGTTTTCGGACTGGATAACAACGTGCATATCTGCCGGAATATAGTTGGCGGCTTCGGTCGGCAAACCGATGCCCAAAGTGATAACATCGCCTTCTTTAAACTCTTTGGCGATGCGGCGGGCAATAATTTCGCGACATTGTTCTTTGCTTAATTCCATTTTTCCCTCACGATGCAATGTAATCTACAAAAACTCCGGGAATCGTGACCACATTCGGGTCAAGCGGTTCTTCGGAAATTTCATCGGCTTCAACAATAACCGTAGCGGCAGCCGTTGCCATAACCGGATTAAAGTTACGGGTCGTGCCTTCCAAAAAAGCATTGCCGAATTTGTCAGCTTTGGTGGCATAAATGATGGCAAAATCTGCCTTAATCGGCTTTTCAAAAAGATATTTACGACCATCAATTTCAACGGTTTTTTTACCCTCTTCTACCACGGTGCCGACACCAGTGGGGGTTAAAAAGCCACCCAAGCCGGCACCGCCGGAACGAATCCGCTCAACCAGCGTACCCATCGGCACAAGCTCAACTTCAATTTCACCGTTATGCCATTGGCGTCCGGTTTCCGGATTGGTGCCGATGTGGGTAACAATTGCTTTTTTAACCTGCTTGTTGACAATCAGCTTACCGCGGTCAGAATCGGGAAAGCTCGTGTCATTGGCAATCAACGTCAAGCCGGAAGTTTTGAGTTTGACCATCTCATCAATCACGCGCGCCGGTGAACCACAACGCAAAAAGCCGCCAATCATGACGGAGGCGTTGTTTGGTATCAATTTGGCTGCATCGGCTATGGAAACAATTTTCTTTACCAAAATTTATCATCCCATTTTATAAAACTGCGCCACTATAACGCAAAAATTTTTAAAAGTCATCAATATTTGTGATAAGCGTGACAACGTATTGTTTTAGGCTAATATTTTCCATCAGCACCGAATTTTTTGAGCCATTTTTGCATAATCTCAACCGCTTCTTTGCGACATTCGGGGATGGCAAAGGCATAAACGTCGGGTTTTAACAGCGCATACAAATCATCATCTTTAAAACCAATGGCGGCGGCATCTTTGCGATCAGCGGCAAAATAAATTTTATCAATATTTGCCCATTTGGCGGTCATCAGACACATGGGGCACGGTTCGCAGCTGGTGTATAAAATGCAACCGGACAAGTCCCATGTTTTTAATTTGCGGCAAGCTTCACGAATCGCCATAACTTCGCCGTGGGCGGAAGGGTCATGATTGGCTAAAACATGGTTGTAGCCGCCGGCAATAAATTGTCCGTCTTTATAAATAACAGCGCCGAATGGTCCGCCGCATAATGTGTTATTTTCTAAAGAAGAAGCTGAAAGCTTGACAGCCTCATTCATAGCAGTAATGTCTTGTTTGGTGTATTCCATTTTTTCTCCTTTTAACCGGCGGATAAGGTATCACAACTTGTCTGATTTGTAAAGAAAAAGCGGTTAAGTTATTTAACAGCTAGACTTTTGTCAAATTTTGTGCTAACTTGAGGGTGGAAACAAATTAAATATATATAATTATGAAAAAATTTCTTCTTTTGCTGATTGTTGCTCTGGGAGCAATCATCAGCCTGTCAAGTTGCGGTACGCTTGTCAGAAATTCGTATGTACCGCAATATTGCCGAGATGACGTGTACTATCGCACGAGCGATTTCACGTTTAACGGCACCTACATTGCCGGAGACCACGGTTGTCCGACAGGGTTGTACTGGGCAAACGCAAGTATCAACCGCTGGGGCATGATTGTTAAAGTCAAAGACAAGGACGGCAACGTCCTCAAACAGTATGACTTGCGCATCCCCCGCCAAAGGGTGGATGATATCTTCTATGTTACCGGTTTGACCGGCAAATCTTTGGAAGTTAATATCGTCATCCGCGGCGGCGTCGGCAGTGTTAACTACGTCACCGTCAACGGCGGCGACAGTAAGGAAACTTATAATCTGCGTCGTGAATGATGGCGCGGATTATACAAAAAAGCAAAGCTCTGTCACAGAGCTTTGCTTTTTTAATGTAGCGATGCTTTTTAACCTTATTCTTCAACCGGTTCCGGTTCGGGAAGCTTGTTGCCTTCCAAATCGTATTTTTCAATCTTGCCGGTTTTATACAAATTATCAAAGGTTTCAGCTACAACCTGCTGTGTCAGCATATTGCGAATCTGCGGTTCAACCTCTTGCAGCGGCAGCGGCGTGGAATCGCGGAAATCTTCGGTTAAGATGACATGATAGCCAAATTGAGTTTTTACAGGCGCTTTAGTATATTCGCCTTTCTTTAAAGCAAATGCGGCTTTGGTAAATTCCGGCACCATGATGTCTTCGGAAAAATAACCCAGCTCAACAGCCGAATCTTTGGTGTATTGCTTGGCAAGTTCATCAAAGTTGCCACCATTGTTTAATTTTTCAATGACTTCATTGGCTGTTTTTTCATCCGTAACCAAAATGTGTTTGGCTCTCGCTTCTTTTTTGCTTTCAAAATTTTTCAAATACGTATTATCATAAACATCCTTAATGGCGGCTTCGTTGACCTTTTCTTGAACCAACCGTTCCAGATAAACCTTGCGCGCCAAATCTTCCTGCGCAATTTTCAACTGTTCTTTATATTCAGGC
This sequence comes from uncultured Alphaproteobacteria bacterium, assembly GCA_944393205.1. GTDB lineage: Bacteria > Pseudomonadota > Alphaproteobacteria > RF32 > CAG-239 > CAAFZY01. Next base: position 13,087 of record CALXZI010000018.1, read on the forward strand.
GTTTCCTGCACTTTGGCAGCAGAAGCGGCTTGATACAACAAAGTGCCGTTCACATATATATCCACTGCCTTGGGATAAAACTGGTCAAACGGAACTTGAGCGACAATCTGCGGATTGGCGTTATAGCCTTTTTGAATATCCTCAATGCTGATGACCTCACCATTAACACGGGCGGCCACGCCTGCATTTCTTTCGGCATAAACCTTAAATGCTCCAAAAGCGGCAGCAGCCACCACCACTACGGCAGCAGTTGTCGTTAAAATATATCTTTTTTGCATATTTTCCTCCATGTAATAAAGAACACTGCTTACAGATATAAACTTTTTTTTACAATATTCCAAGTATTTTTTATAAGTCGTTTATAACTTTATACCATAGTATTGACAATGTTTTTGATAAACACTAAATGTAATTTATTGTGAATAAAATAAGGTAAAACAAATGTTAAATAAAATAGCCCGCACGCTTTTCGGCAGTGCTAACGACAGATTTGTGAAAAAACAATTCAAAATTGTGGAAAAAATCAACGCTTTGGAGCCGGATTTTATCAAATTAACCGATAACGAGCTCAAAGCTAAAACCGATGAATTTCGCCAACGGATTAAAGACGGTGAAACTTTGGATGAACTTTTGCCCGAAGCTTTCGCCGCAGTGCGCGAAGCCGCCAAACGCACGCTCGGCCAACGCCATTATGACGTGCAGATGGTGGGCGGTATTGTGTTGCATAAAGGTATGATTGCCGAGATGAAAACCGGTGAAGGTAAAACATTGGTGGCAACATTGGCGGCCTATCTTAACGCTTTGGAAGGAAAAGGCGTGCATATCGTGACGGTTAACGATTATTTGGCCAAACGCGATGCTGAATGGATGGGACAGGTTTACCGCTTTTTGGGGCTGACGGTTGATTATATTGTGCATGAGAAGAACGATAATGAGCGGCGGTTAGCATATAATTCGGATATTATATACGGTACCAATAATGAACTGGGCTTTGATTATTTGCGCGACAATATGAAGTTCAATCTGGAAGATCGGGTGCAACGCGATTTTAATTTTGCCATTGTGGATGAAGTGGACTCTATTTTGATTGATGAAGCCAGAACACCGTTGATTATTTCCGGTGCGGCAGAAGATTCTTCCGAGCGTTACATCAGCGTCAACAAAATTATTCCACAATTGACGGCGGCCGATTATGAGAAAGATGAAAAAGCCCGTACGGTAACCTTGACCGAAGCCGGTATGACGCATGTGGAGCAGTTGTTAAAGGAAGTCGGGCTGATACAAGAAGGCGGCTTGTATGACATCGGCAACGTGCAACTGGTTCATCACGTTAATCAGGCTTTGCGGGCACATAAAATGTTTACCCGTGACGTGGACTATATCGTCAAAGACGGCAGAGTGGTGATTGTTGACGAATTTACCGGACGTATTATGGAAGGTCGCCGTTACAGCGATGGTCTACATCAAGCTTTGGAAGCCAAAGAGCATGTTAATATTCAATCCGAAAACCAGACTTTGGCCTCTATTACATTTCAAAATTACTTCCGTCTTTATCCAAAACTTTCCGGTATGACCGGCACCGCCATGACCGAAGAGGCTGAATTTAATGATATTTACGGTTTGTCCTGCGTGGAAATTCCAACAAATAAGCCGGTTATCCGCCAAGATGAACACGATGTGATTTATCGGACGGAAAGGGAAAAATACAAAGCAATCATTGACACGATTTTGGATTGTCACCGTCGCGGACAGCCGGTTTTGGTCGGAACGACTTCGGTTGAAAAATCGGAAATCGTGGCAGATTTGTTGAAAAAAGCAGCACCGGATTTGCATTTTGAAGTGTTAAACGCCCGTCATCACGAGCGCGAAGCTGCCATTGTGGCACAGGCCGGTGTTTTGGGCGCGGTTACGATTGCGACAAACATGGCCGGACGCGGTACTGATATTCAGTTAGGCGGAAATCCGGACATGAAGTTAAAATCTGTTTTAACCGGAAATGAAACTCCGGAACAGATTATGGAAATTAAAGAAAATTTGAAAAAAGAAATTGAAACAAATAAACAAAAGGTTTTGGCTGCCGGCGGGTTATATATTTTAGGAACAGAGCGGCATGAAAGCCGTCGTATAGACAATCAGCTTCGCGGACGTTCCGGTCGGCAGGGAGACCCCGGAACTTCCAAGTTCTTCCTTTCTTTGGAAGATGATCTGATGCGCATCTTCGGTTCAGAGCGAATGTCTGCCGTATTGCAAAAACTCGGGCTTCCAGAAGGTGAGGCTTTGGTACACCCATGGATCAGCAAAGCTTTGGAAAAAGCGCAGCAAAAAGTTGAAGAACGCAATTTTGACATTCGTAAAAATTTGTTAAAATACGACAATGTCATGAACGAGCAACGCAAGGTAATTTATGCCCAACGCAAGGAATTGATGGAAACCGATGATGTATCAGAAACCATTAAAGATATGCGTCAGGAATACCTGAACGGCATTATCGCCGGTTTTGTTCCCTACGGTAGCACGGTTGAAGAATGGCATTGCGAAGATTTAAAACAAGAATTAGCAAAAACAACCGGTTTTATCCTGCCAATTAACAACTGGGCCAACGAACCGGAAATTGACAGTGAAGAAATGACGCAAAAAATTTTGGATGAGGTGGAAAAACGCCTTGCTGAAAAAAATGCACATCTTCCGGAAAACATTGTCAAGTTGGTAGAAAAAAGCATTTTGCTGCAAGTTCTGGATCAACTATGGAAAGACCACATTGCCACTCTAGATATGATGCGTCACACAATCGTGCTTCGGGCATACGGACAGAAAGACCCGCTCAATGAGTATAAGCGTGAGGCTTTTAATATGTTTTCCAATATGTTGGATGCCTTAAAAGAGCAAGTAACCATTGTTGTTTGTCGGACCGTCATTAAAAACAATGCCGAAGAAACTATGCAACGGGCAGAACAACGCCAGCAGAATATGAAACTGCAAGCCGTGCATGAACAACCGCAAAATCTGGTTGGCAGCAACCAACAGAACATCGCAGAAAAACAGACGGCAGAAGACAATAAATCAGAACCGTTCCGTTATACCAGCGGTGCAATTAACCCGAGCGATCCGTCAACTTGGGGAAAAGTGGCTCGTAATGATCCCTGCCCTTGCGGTAGCGGCAAAAAATACAAACATTGCCACGGACGAATTGATTAAACAAAAAAGATACCGTTCAGGTATCTTTTTTTGTTTTTTTAATGTAAAAACATTTGCTCGGAAATCGGTTTGATTTTTGAGGTTTTGTAATCTTTAGCATCTGTTTGGGCATATGTAAAAATTTCTTGTGCAAATGCCTGTTTGGCTATATGTGTGATAAACAGAGGTTTTTCAAGCTTTAATTTTCCTAAAATTTCTTCCAAAGCTTCAAAACTGTCATAAATCGTGCCGATAAACATAAGATTTTTTTCCATTTCCCGATCTTTTTGCAATGTATTCATAATGTTACCTCATTGTTGACTGTGTTTATATGATTTATGAAGTATATCGCGTTAACGAAATTTTAAAGATATCAACAAAGCTATCTTGACAATAAAAAAGACTCGCCCGATAAAAACGAGGGCTTATTTTATTACATTAGATAAAGCGTGTTTTGTGCCGGCAGATGATTGAGCTTGACCGTAGAATTTGGAGCGACATAGCGATGCTGCGACCAGCGATCTACCAATACGTCTATAATGTCTGTATCCACAATGTTTTCATTCTGCAGAGGAAATCTCTTTTGCAAATCTTGAATGATATAGTTGGCAACATTAACTTTTATCATGTTTTCCTCCCGGAAAGTATTTAAAGATATAACCTCTGTTTCTGGTTAAAAAAGGCATTTTATACTAAAGTCTATGTTTATAAGTGTTTTATTCATCTAGACATATAGAAAATATTTTCAATGACTTTAAAACGAAAAAAGCCTCACAAACTGTTGATTTGCAAGGCTTTTATAAATGGTAGGGGTAGTCAGACTTGAACTGACACGGGATGAACCCACAAGATTTTGAGTCTAGCGCGTCTACCAATTCCGCCATACCCCCTCAAAACGTATGCCATAAATATAATATTTAATTCTTGTCGTCAATAGTTTTTTTTATTTTTATGTATTTTCTTTTGACATTTTTTATTATATAGTATTTTTAACGCAAAGTAAGGGAAAATCTATGAATACTCTGGAGCAAAAAGCCGATACTTTATATGGTGAACAAAAATATCCGGAAGCGTTGGATATTTATCTTTCATTGTATAAAAAGAGTCCGAAAACCGAAAAGTATTCTATTTTTTGCGGCAACTGTTTTGATGCCATGGGAAAAAGTGAAGAAGCTATCTCTTTTTATAAAAAAGCGGCAAAGCTTAATCCGGTTTCCTTGACATCTTTAATTGCTTTGGCAAATATTTATTATAATAATGGAGATTATGCCAATTCAGAAAAATTTTCCTATAAGATACTAAAAAAATTTCCGGAGAATGCATCGTCTTTACTTAATCTCGGAAATATCGCTTACTGCCGCGGTGATTATCAAACAGCACTCGGATTTTATGCCGCCGCTTATCAAAACAACCCTTCAAGTTATATTGCCGTAATTAATATGGCCAACACCTGTTATGATCTCGGGCGTTTTGTTAAGGCTCTTGATTATGCCCGAAGGGCTTTGAAACTTTATCCGTCAAGTGTTGACGCTTATATCATTCGCGGAAATTCGTATTTGGAACTCGGACGGTACGAAAAAGCTGAATACAATTTGCTACGCGCTTTGGATTTTAAAGACGATAACCCGTGGATTTATACTTCTTTGAGCCGGATGTATCAAAAAACCGAAAACTGGGATAAAGCCTTGGAAACCGGTTGGAAAGCCGTACTCTGCGCCGGTGAAGCTCAAAAAGATCAACATATCAATTTCGGATACCTTTTATATGAAAGTACTGTGGAAAAAGGTATAGAAACAACCGCCGAATATGCGGAAAAATGGCGAAAAACTTTTTCTGATGATAAAATTGTGGCTTATATGGCTGATGCCATCTTAAATGACAAAGTTGTTAAAAGAGCCGAAAGTGAATATGTCCGGCAAATTTTTGATTCTTTTGCCGCTGATTTTGACACGATCTTGGCTGGTCTGGAATATCAAGCACCGGAATATATAGCTGAAACCGTTCGTAATATTTTTAAAAAAGATTCCCTATTGCCGGTACGTTGCCTTGATTTAGGTTGCGGCACGGGATTATGTGCTTTGGCTCTTAAACCGGTTATCAGATGGAGCAACATAACCGGCGTTGATTTATCTGACAAAATGCTGGCGGAAGCTAAAAAGAAAAATATATACAATCGGCTTGTTGCCGATGATATTTTGAACTTTTTAGCCAACGATAAACATCAATATCATTTGGTAACTGCTGCTGATGTTTTAACTTATCTCGGCGATTTACAGCATTTGTTCGCATCTGTTGCCAAAATTTTAAACAACAAGGGATTGTTTGTTTTTACCACCTCGGAAAATGAATATAATAATGATGATTATTTCTTGACCCCGTCGGGGCGCTTTGTACATAGCAGCGATTATATTCTGAAACTGTTAAAGAAAAACGGTTTTAACAAGCTTGTTATGGAACGAAAAGCGTTACGCAATGAAGGCGATAAAGTTGTTTACGGATATGTGACAGCAGCAGAAAAAATCTTAACGGTAGAGAAAGAAACTTAAAGAACAAACATAACCACCGACTTACGACGACGGCATTATTTTAGGTTAAGCCAAGTTTGTTTTAAGCCTATTTACCCACGCAGATTGTGCTATGTTTAAATCACAAAAAAGCCTGAAAATCATTTTCAGGCTTTTTTGTGATTTGAACAGCTTTATTTTGTTTTTTTAGCGGTCTTTTTTTTGGTTGCCGTCTTTTTAGCCGCCGGCTTTTTCGCAGGTGTTTTTTTAGTTTTTGCAGAAGAAGCCTTTTTCACTGTTGTTTTTTTGGTTTTGGCCGCTGTTTTTTTCACAGCCGATTTTTTGGCAGCGGCTTTCTTTTTGACGGCTTTTTTGGCAACCGTTTTTTTCACCGGTGCTTTCTTGGTCGTCTTTTTCTTTTTAGCTTTTGGTTTCGGATTAGCTAATTTTTCTGCCTTGACCTTGGCAACCGTTATGGCTGCATCCAAATCTTTTTCCGAGCAAAGACCGATAGCTACCGGATTTTTGGCCCGCAACACAGACATATCCGGACGCGTGCCGGTGCGAATAGATTGAATCGTTGGCTTGGTCGTCCCAATTAATTTGCAAATCTGCGAATCGGAAATTTCCGGACAGTTGCGTATAATCCACAAAATAGCAGCCGGTTTGTCACTACGCTGTGAGGGCGACAGAATTTTCTTGTTTTTGGCATTAGATTCTTTAACATTGCGTTCAATAATATTTGCAACCAAATCGGCTGAAGCATCGGCTTCGCAACGTTTGATTTCTTCTGCGGAAAGCTGACCATTGGCTACCGGACTGATGCCAATAATATTATAAGCAACGTCTCCATCGGCAATCGCTTGGATTTCCAGTTCATGCAACTCACAAAACGTGGCAATTTGGCGGAAAGTCAGAGTTGTGTTTTCAACCAGCCACACCGCCGTGGCTTTAGGCATTAAAGGTGCCGTCATATTTTTATCCTTTCGTTTTTATGGTTTTGATATCTTAACAATAGGCAAAACTTGCGGATTATACAAGCAGTTTTTTTCTTTTTTGTTTAAAAAATTTATTTATGTTCAGACCTTTCTTTTCCTTTTTAAATTATATTTTGCCCTCGGCTTTAACACGTTTTTATCTTTGCACATTTTTTTACATTTTTTAGATATTTTTGCAAAGCCACGAATTTCAATGAAGACGCTTATAAAAATTGTTTATTTTCAAAGAACAAAACATGAACAGTTAATAAAATCCTAAAATTTTCCATTGCATCCCATAAAATACCATGCTATACCATAAATAACAAAGATTATTTTTCGGGGTTGATGATGAGAAAAGTTTTTCTCTTTATGGATACAATCATTAATAAAGTGGACGCCAAAGGCCGCGTTTCCCTGCCGGCAGACTATCGTGCCATTGTTAAAGAACTTGACTCCGAAATTGTGTGTTACCGCAGTTTAACAGCACCGTGTATTGAAGGCTGCACGGAAGATTTGTTGGAAAAACTTGCTGCCGAAATTGAAACATCCACCGATTTTTTTTCGCAAACACAAGATGATTTGACCAACTTGGTGTTCGGCGATGCCAGACGTTTTACCTTTGATAGTACGGGGCGCATCGTTTTAACAGAAAAGCTCTTAAAGCATGCCGGAATTACAGACACGGCGATATTTGTCGGCAAAGGACGCAAATTTCAGATTTGGAACCCTGAAAATTGGGCTAAAGAAGAGGCTCGTATTCGGAGCGAAGTTATGAAAAAGCGTCCGGTTCTAAACACCCAAAAATCCGGAGGAGAAGCATGATGGCCGGAAAAACCAAACATATTCCGGTTATGCTTAAAGAGATTTTGGAATATCTTTGTCCCGCTGACGACAAAATTTACGTTGATGCCACATTTGGCAACGGCGGTTACTCCAAAGCGATTTTGGACGCGGCTAACTGCAAAGTTATTGCTATTGATCGTGATCCGACCGTTGTAGCCAAAGCCGAAGAGCTTAAAAAGCAGTACGGTAGCCGTTTTGAATTCAGAGCCGGACGTTTTGGCTCCATTGCCGATTTGATTAAAGAAACGGTTGACGGATTCGTTTTTGATATCGGCGTATCTTCTATGCAGCTTGATGAAGCCGAACGCGGTTTTTCTTTCACCAAAGAAGCACCGCTTGATATGCGGATGTCATGTAGCGGCATCACGGCGGCCGATATTGTCAACACCATGCCGGAAACTGAACTGGCAGATTTAATTTACCATTACGGCGAAGAACGAAAATCTCGCCAAATTGCACGCAAGATAGCTGAATACCGCCGCAATAAGCCTATTGAAACAACAACCGAATTGGCCGACATTATTTATACAGTGTTGCATCCGTCCAGAAACGCCATTAATCCGGCCACACGCACTTTCCAAGCGCTACGTATTGCCGTTAATGATGAACTGGAAGAATTAAAAAACGGGCTGAAGGCCGCCGCCGAAAAACTAGCACCGAACGGGCGGCTGGTAGTGGTTGATTTTCACTCGCTTGAGGATAGAATCGTCAAAACATTTTTCAATGATCTAAACGGTAAAAACAAAGGAACATCTCGTTATCTTCCGGAAACACCAGCAGTAAAAAAAACTCTTTTCCATCAGGTTTCAAAAGCCATAACTCCATCTCAAGAAGAGTGTTTGGTAAATCCCCGCGCACGCTCGGCCAAACTTCGCTTTGCCGTAAAATCACAGAACATCCGCCTTAATGATAAAGGAGACAAAGATGATTAATACCAAAACAGCCATCACCATTTTGTGGTTTACATTGACTTGCGTTATCTGCTTTGGTTCATTTGTTTTGAAAAATCAGGTTCAAGATTTGGAAACCGAACTTTCCCGCATTAATCGCAATATTCAAGATGATGTCAGATCCATCCATGTGCTAAAAGCCGAATGGAGCCATCTAAATAATCCATCACGATTAAAAAAACTTGCTGCCGAACATATTTCTTTAAATAAAATGCGTGCTGAACAAATTATTAACTATTCTGCGTTACCATTCCAATATGAAAATGGCGGCAGCGATAAAATCATGACTGCCGGTGTTGATAATAAAGAATATAAAAAGCTGGTTAAGGCCGAACGTTAATTTGATAACAAAGCACGTTTTCGCACAACGCACCAAACATCAAAATAAACGTTGCCGGCCATACAGCACGAGGGTTTAAAACGTTGCTGGGGGTTAGCCTTTCAAATAAAAACAATAATTTCTATTTTCCGGAACGGAGCCCCGTTTCTTCCGGTGCGGAAATATTATTTGAAGAAAATCAAGACACTGGAGCCATTCGTGTATGCCGACAACGAATGATATTCGCCGTTCTGGCCTTTTTGCTTGTTTACTTTATTATTGCCGGTCGCGTCGTCGGTCTGTGCTTGACTAACGGAATCCAGATTCATCGTTTGGATGAAGATATTACGGAAAGTGAAATTTATAACGGGACGCCCATCACCCGCGCCGATATCATTGACCGCAACGGCGCCATTGTTGCCACATCATTGCCGACCGTCAATCTTTATGCCAATCCTAAAAATGTTCGTAATCCGGAAAGAATTGCTCAAAAATTATCCAATCTTTTTCCGGAAATCGGTTATGAAGATTTAATGGCGAAATTAACGCGTAAAAAAACCTCTTTTTCCATGATAAAATATAATCTATCGCCTGCTCAACAAGCCGCCGTCAACAACCTCGGCATTCCGGCTTTGGAATTTCAAAAAAGCGAAAAACGTGTTTATCCGCATAAAAATTTATTTTCGCATATTTTGGGATACACCAATATTGACAATTTAGGCCTGTCCGGACTGGAAAAATCTTTACATAAACGTCTAACCGAATCGTCAAAACCTTTACAAATCAGTATTGACATGGGTGTTCAAGATACCATACGCGAAGAGCTTTTGGCGGCTGTTAAAGAGTTTCAAGCTGCCGGTGCAACCGCTATTTTAACCGATGTATCAAACGGCGAAATCATATCCATGGTTTCCGTACCTGATTTTGATCCAAATTTAAGCATTCCGGTCGGGGATCGCTCTTTGTTTAATTTTGCCACACAAGGCGTTTATGAGGCTGGCTCTGTTTTCAAGACCTTTAACACGGCATTAGGGTTGGAAAGCGGAAAAGTTAAAGTAACGGATAAGTTTGATGCTACCAAGCCAATCAAAATTCAAGGTATTACGGTTTCGGACTACCGCGGTGAGAATCGGTGGCTGACTTTAGGCGAGGTTTTGATATATTCATCCAACATCGGTTCGGCACAAATTATCAGCCGTGTCGGTAAAGAAGCGCAACGGCAATTTTTAATTAATTTGGGATTTGACAGCCCTTTAAGCGATTTTGAAGTTTTTGAAAAAGGTACACCGCTGTTTCCAAGCCAGAGAAAATGGCGTGACGATACCATGGCTACTGTTTCTTACGGGTACGGCGTATCCGTCACACCTCTGCATTTGATTTCCGCCTTTTCTGCACTTATTAACGGCGGCATATATCATTATCCGACCATCTTAAAATCCGACACACCTACGCACCCTGCCCGACGGATTATCTCGGAACGAACATCTGAAAAGATGCGTTCGCTTCTACGTGATGTCGTTGTTTATGGTTCGGCCAAGCAAGCCAATGTTCCCGGCTATCAAGTCATCGGCAAAACCGGAACAGCCAACAAACTTATCGGCGGACGATACATTGACGGCCGCGTCATGACTTCCTTTGCCGCCGCTTTTCCGAAAGAGAAGCCGCAATATGCTTTGCTTGTTATTATGGATGAGCCCAAAGGCAGCAAAAAAACATGGGGATTTGTAACCTCAGGCTGGAATGCCGTACCGGTCGGCGGACGAATTATTGCACAGATTGCGCCGCAACTTGACATTCAGGCGGATTTTGACTTGAATGAGCAACGCCGACATGTTAAAGCCGCTTTTATTCGTTAAATCTTTATCGCCACCTTCTTGACAAAACAAAAATACAACGTATATTATAGTTTCATTAACCAATTATCTATATACAATTATGAATAAAATTTTAAAAGGAGAAAAATGTTCTCCAATTTTGTCTACATTGTGTGATTTTGAGCAATTAGACGTAGAAAAATGGCTTCAAATTAAACAAAACCATCAGATACCTGATGGATTTCTGTTTTTAGCCGGTGTTGCCAAGTACCCCAAAAAATGCCCACAAGCCCACTTGCGTTTTGGTAAAGAACTAATCTTTGTACAGAATTTCCGGCCGTACACTAACACTGCCGGCGGTGAATATCGGACGCGTGGTTATCGGAAGATTTTTTCCTTATATGAATCGGAAAACATTTTCCGCGACGATGTGGTGTTAGAAGTGTCGGGTATTTATCAGGCTTTTTCCGACGGCAGCATTAAAATGGTGTTGGCCGACGGTGAACATCGTAAGCGCTCTTGCGTATATGAAATGTTTAAAAAACTGTGTGATGAACGTGGTTTTGAAGATTTTTCAACGCAAACCGGCCCGTTGTTGCATGAAGTGACCTTTAATAACCGGTCTTGCGGTTATTTTTTGAAAGGTTGTTCCTACACAGTGTGGGCCATGCCTATCGGCATTCCCGACCATGTTTCGGGTGAGCTTATCAAGGCTTGGCTTATCTGCGACATCAACTGCGGCGTCCCTGCTATTTTACGAGCCGAACAAGAAGAGCTGTTGCGCCTTTCCATCAAAGAAGGCAGCAAAGTCGGCTTGTTTTCGTACCACAATGACACTTTGAGGTTTGTTTAACTCGTGTCGTTTTTAAAAGGGCTTTAAGCCCTTTTTTTTATTTTTAATAAGAGAAGCCATTTTGCAAGATGTGCTTTGCATCATCTTCACCTTCTGTCATTTTATAAACAATATTTTTTATCTAAAACCTGATCTTTAGTAACAATTTATCCTTTTTTTGTTTTTTATGGTTGAAAAATTCAATTTTATTTCCTAACTTAAATGTGTATTAGTTGTATTGCAATTAAAACTGTTCTGCGTTATCGCAGGATGAAAATTTAACCCATATGGAGAAAATGATATGAAAAAACTTTTGAGTTTGTTCTGTGCCATGGCTTTTCTGGCCGGTTGTTCTTCCGTTGATTCCAACGGCGGTATGTTTGGCGGCAGCGAATGTGAAGACAAAGCAGCTCGTGACTTTATGGCCAATGCTGAAGACAGAGTTTTCTTTGCTTTTGATAGCTCGGCTTTAACCAACAATGCAACCGAAGTTTTGGATACGCAAGTTGAATGGCTGAATTCCAGAAAGCACAAAAATGTTAACATCATCGTTCAAGGTTATTGCGATGAAAGAGGTACACGTGAATACAACTTGGCTTTGGGTGAACGCCGCGCCAATGCTGTAAAACAGTACCTTGTTTCACAAGGTATTGCTGCCGATCGTATTTCCGTGATTTCTTATGGTAAAGAAAGACCGGCTGTTTTGGGTAACAACGAAGCTGCATGGGCGCAAAATCGTCGTGCCGTTACCGTTGTTAAAACAAGCAATATGTAATTAAGACATATTAAGAAAAAGCACCTCATTTCGGGGTGCTTTTTCTTGTTTTAAAATGGTTTTGCTGTTTTTTCTTGTTAATTATAAAGTTTTATTTTATATTTCTTTAAGTTGTCATATATTTTATAGGATTATGAAGATGAAATTACTGCCTTTATCTGCTTTTGCGCTGGTTTTTGGATGTGCGGCGTTCACAGCTTCGGCGCAAGAGTTAATCGGTGTTCAGGAACAAATTGATGCTTTAAAAGAAGAAATGATTATTCTGCAACGTAAAGTTTATCGCGAAAACAACGAAGCTCCAGCCTTAACGGCAGCCGGACAGGCTGAAGTCAGACTGGGGGAATATGACCAAATGATTCGTTCTATGAATGGTAAAATTGATGAAATGGAACATCAAATTGCACAACTTAATGAAAAATTAGATAATATTAATAAAGATACCGATATTCGTTTTCGCCTATTGGAAGGTAAACCCATTCCGGCGGCAGAGGGAAACGACCCTCTGACGAAAAAATTTGACACGGCTGTTGCCAAAGATGCTCCTAAAGCCATTGTCGGCGAGGCTGTCACAAGTAATGAGTTGGAGAACTTGACTCCTCAAGCCAAAGAGTTGAGCGTGCAAGAAATTTACACTCAAGGTTTGGAAGCGCTAAAAGCCGGCAAATCGGCCGAAGCCGAACAAAATTTCAACCTTATTTTGGAAAAACACAGTTCAGATAAACTTGCAGGAAATGCACAATATTGGTTAGGGGAAGTCTATTATAATGATAAAGATTTCACCAAAGCCGCCGTTGCTTTTGGACGCGGATATGAGCGCTACAAAAACAGTACAAAAGGACCTGATTGCCTGCTAAAACTCGGACTTTCCATGGCACAACTCGGCAAAAAAAACGAGGCTTGTTTGGCTTTTACCAATTTACCGAACGAGTTCCCGAACGTCGGAAAATCCATTTTGGACAAGGCGGCTAAAGAGGCTCAAAAGCTCGGCTGTCAATAGTCTTTTAAAGAAACTCTCGTTTTGATATGTTTGGAGAATTTTTAGAAAAAAATAAAATTTCCGATAAAGTCATTGCCGTCGGCGTGTCCGGAGGCAGTGATTCGTTGGGTTTGGCTTTGATGCTTGAAGAAGAGTTAGCCGATCAGGGATACAAAATTATTGCTTTGACAGTTGATCACCAGTTGCGGCTGAATTCATCGCAAGAAGCGGTATATGTTAAAACCATTATGCAAAATCATGGTATAGAACACCACACTTTGGTATGGACGCAAACGCCCAAACCCGTTTCGGATATTGAAAATATGGCAAGAAAAGCCCGCTATGGTTTAATTGCAGAATGGTGCAAAGCACACGGCGTTAAGTATGTTATGACGGCGCACCACCTTTTTGATCAAGCTGAAACTTTTTTCCTTCGGCTACAACGCGGTAGCGGCTTAAACGGTTTGTGCGGCATGCGCGAAGTCTTTTGCTGGCATGGTCTATATATTTTGCGGCCATTGTTGGAAACGAATCCGGATATAATGAAAAAATATTTACAAAGCAAAAATATTTCGTGGGTTGAAGACGAGAGCAACCGTTCAGAAGAATATTTAAGGGTAAAAATTCGGCATACATTACCGATTTTGTACCAAAAAATCGGTCTGACGCCGGAACAAATCGTTAATACTATGCGGCGGCTGCAATATTCCCGTGATTATTTGGAAAATGAAACACGCCAGTTTCTTCAAAATTCTTTCAAAAACTGGTTTGACCACGCTTACAGTTGCGAATATACTTGTTTTTTGAATTACAGTGAAGAAATCCAATTTCGGACAATGTCGTATCTTCTGCGGCAAATCGGCCAGACAGAATATGCGCCGCGAGCGCAAAAAATTTTGGGATTAATCAAACAAATCAAAGAACAGAATTTTCACGCAGCAACGTTGGGCGGGTGTTATATTTGCCGTTTTAACAACGCATTGTGGTTTTTTCCCGAAGAGTATGAAAAAGGAAATTATACCGTAGCGGTATGGAAGTCTTTGCAACAAATGCATCCGGATTTGTGCAAATTGAAACTTCCTTTCAGATTGCGGGTTTACATTGTTAACCATAAGTAAAATTTCTTCCTTTATTGAAATTTTAACTTTTCCGTCACGCCACCACTGCGCGATAGTGCGGCGGTTAAGGCGTCTGTTGCATATGTAGGGAGAAGAGATGCCTTATCCTCGGTGTTTTCAACACCTCGGAGGCATAACGATAAATAATAAGTTGTAACTTATCCCCACGAGACTCTTTAAAATTGCAAAAAAAAAAAACGGTTTAGAATGACGAGCAAATAAGTA